>DAHZQE010000255.1:0-2422 GCA_027409005.1 Ferrimicrobium sp.
ACTCCAGCTCACCGGAAGTGAATCTCTTGCCAATGATACTTTTCAGCAAGTGTTCCCGATCCGCCGGATGGCACCTACAGACGCTTGGTATTCCTGACAGGTCCGAACAGTGGCAGTATAGTCTTTGTTAGGAGTGGGTGCCTATATTGCCTCGACCCCATTCTTCTGTGAAGACTCCCCTCCTCCTGCTTCCTGGAATGCGGCTAGTATGAGCCACAAGGGACGTGCAACTATTGCGGCCGGCTTTCCTCACCAGAAGACTGGTGAGCCTAAGTCACCGGTTCATGCATCGTGTTCGACCGCCATAAAAGACATAGCGGGGAAGCCATCGCTTGCTCATGCGATGATTCATATCTTCTCGTGGCTGCTACACAGCGCCTTGATCGATGCCCCTTGAGGATGACTGGCCCCTTTCTCTGGTGCAGGAAGCTCCAATGGACCTCTGCAGCTTTCGTATCGTCCACCCGGAATACCTCAGCCGGTAGCATCTTATCAGGGGGCAAACGCTAATCCTCGGTCTCGAGCAACATGCGCGAGCGATGTGGACGTCGTCATCATTACCGATGTACAGTAACTGCTGTCTGGCACCGGTCCCTACATACTCGACAGACTATTTGAATCGGAAGTCAACGTTGCCGTCTTCAAGTCTCCGGAGGTCCATTCGACGGCAGGAGCTAAACTGTGCTGCTCTTCATGCCAGCGGGCCCTGATGGGCTCGTCGTCAGTGGCTCCTCAGCCTACACATACCGCCATCTGGTGCGGACACCTGAACTTCTCAGGCATCCAACAGTATTCCTTGACCGGGCCTCCTGCGCGGACTTTGCCTCTTGAAGTTGGTTTTCTTTGATTCCTCGTCTCGAGCGGCCCGGCAGCTTGCGGATCGACTTGCACCGCTAAAAAGAACGCACCTTGGTTGGCTGATTGTCATCAGATGACCTGTTCCGACCGTCTAACCTCTCCGTGCGTGAAACGCCTCATCGACTTGCCAACCATGGCTTAATAGCTCTTGTGACTACACACCTGGCGGACGATGCCCCTGCATGTTATGGTGCACGATGCGTTTTGTCGCCCCGCTGACAGACGTCTCGAACTGCCGAGTGTCCAATCGAGTGTGATGGGCGTGAACCCTCTGGCAGAGTAAAGGCACCCAAGACTGCACCTCGTAGTCTGCCTGATTTTAAGGTGGATACAATGTGCTTTGCGATCGGTAAGGCTGCATGCTCCTCCCACGCCAACAAATTGGCTTCAGTTCTGCGTAGACGGGTCTGGATGCATTCTGACGATGCTTGGCATGGAGGACCATGAAGAGTCATGGATATCGACCCGGCGTTCAACAGCCGAGGTTGGTCAACATTGTTGATTTGAATTTAGATGTCAAGGTTCGCTCTCGCAAGTCAACCACAAATTCTACAAAACCTCGCTCGGGATGCCGTAGCCTTGCGGGGACGCTGTCGAGAGGTTACGGCTCAGCGTGGGCCACTTCACCCGTCGGCCACGACTCGGATTCTGAGTGACGCATGTCCGAGAGAAAGCCAGAACATGGGTTGCGAACAAGGATCTGACGAGGCCGCCAGAACATGATCACGAGTGCTGTGGCGGAGCGGTCTCAAGCGCATGAATGGAGGGGAAATGGCATGGCTTCAACGAAGTGCCGAAGAAGGACCAGAACGCTTGGCATAGGCTCATAGACACCAAGCAAAGAACCAAGGCATGGTATGAGTCCGAGGACAAGACACAGTCTGACCCAGTCCTAGACGCCATCTGCGCCGTAACCTTTCGAAGCAATCCCAACGACGCGAATTTGACGCCCATGACCAAGGCTAGGCGTACATCTCGCGAGGGTTCAAGGGTGTCGACGATCTTAGCATGGATGAGATCTATACCAAGCGCATTATGTCTTCCACAGATTCAAGCGTGATTGCTCGAATGCTCTTCGCGCAGGCCAACGTCACTGCACCACCTCGTCCAGAGCAGCCTGCCCCGTGGAAAGGACGGCGTCCGGCGATATATAGCCTCGACTACATCAGGTCCGGAGCAGAGACTGTCCTTGCATTACATAGATCAGACAAGAAATTAGCCTGCAAGATAATGCCCCCGGCAGACAGACTCCTCGTCGTGTGTGACAAATGTGCCCGGTCGGGGCGGCATTCTCTCCTTGAGGTAGTTCGGATCAGCGCGTTCCTGCATTATCATTGTTTCCGGCGGCGAACAACTTCCGTACTCTGCCTCATCATATCAATGGTGGATGAGATAGACCATTCCCGTGTGTGGGGTCCCGGAGCAGCTTAAGGTTGCTTTAACCATCAGGCTGCGGCGGACCGGGAAACAATTCATTGAAGCTTTATATATTTTATTTGCGTTTTAGCCAGCACGTACGGCCATAGGTGATGGAGAACAGAGGATCCCGTCCGCTCTCCTGTAC
>DAHZQE010000265.1:0-7792 GCA_027409005.1 Ferrimicrobium sp.
ATACAGCAGTGGGTATTCCCACGTGGTCACCCACCGTAGTACTAATCCACCGGTTTGCAGCTTAAGTATAGGAGAGCGGACGGGATCCTCTGTTTTCTGCGACCTGTGGCCGTATGTGATAGATGTTGTGGCATTGCAACACTATATAGGTTCTAGTTGACAGGCAGGATATGAGCGAAGTTGAACTTTAGTTGGGGCTCTGCGGCGCTCCCCTTCTTCCCGATGAGGCACAATGCCAAGACACATGATCACTCCGCCCCACTGGCTTATAGCTCCTCCATGTGCTTATGCATGCATCACTTGCATGCCACCAGAAACATTTGTGCCGGGACACGCTGGGGCTGGACGATAGGTTTTGTCTGTCTGGTGGGCAATGGATTTGCGCGCCGTCTTCATTCGCGGACAACTGCCGATGACCACCTGCTGTTGAAGCAGCTTTTGGCCTTATCGGCCTCTGGTAAGTGGGATAGCCTAGTCAGGATATTCACCTTTGAGCAACACAATAATTGTTGACACACACCTCGGGCGCTACCGTTGACGGTGGTCTCTGCTCCTGTGCCCACCATGTGCAGAATTGACCCATGATCGCATGGATCTTTAGCCTTTTTGTCGATGGTTGTCGCCGCGTGGGACGTGTGTATCGTTTGCAACCGTGCTTGTGCTGTCTTAGACGGCTGCATAGGAGTTCCAGCGAGGACGCTAATTACCTTGGGTTCCTCTGGACATTGGAACACCAGGACTGGGATGCCAAGCAGGCTGGCCGAGGTTGATGTGTCCATACATGATCTATCTTACATACTGTGTCTTTCGGCTTGGCTGAGCCTAGCTTGTTCGATAATGGCCTGCCAGTCACTCTATCTCTTGTTATGAATCGTGACTGCCAAATAGGCGAACAGTCCACCCGGTGTGCCACGCTCCGCACAAGATCATGTCCGATAGCGTAATGTCGGCAAATTGACCACAGATGCTCAAGAAAGAGGTGGAAGCGAGCTGACTTGTCGCAGAGCAGCTCTGAGAGTTTACATAAAGGAGGACTATTTCGTAGATGTTGAACGCATTGCGCAGCCGGATGACGGGCACAACAACCCATGCAAAGTGCGCAAGGTGAGGGCGGTCCGAATGCTGCGAGCGTTGTCCGCGAATTGTACGCAGTACCACAGAAGTCGCACCCTACATCGTTCCCGCACATTTTCTTATCCTGGGCGTACTGTCGCCAGGCTTCGACTAATACAGTGATGGATGCCGCGGTGATCACAGATCGATATGTAGCTTATAGCATCCGTGCAACCCGGTTGCCAGTGTTTCCTAACACATCCTCGTTGCGAGTCGCCATAGGCTCATCCCAAGCGCCAGCCCAGTACCCAGGATTGCGAGTACAACGAATGTATTGTAGACCTTGGACATATTTCCGGACGCAGCACGCCCAGTTGCTTGATCAAGATGTGATTTAGGTAGATCCACACGCTGCCGTTGATAACAGTGGCGTAGAAGATCGAGGCCATCCATCGCGCAAAGCCCAACGCCATGACTGAGTATTAGTTGCCACTGTAACTGGATGACAGCATGCGATTGTGCGATTGCGTTGGATTGCCATTGAATAAGCTCGAAGTCTCGAGGATGTCGGTCATTAACCGAAAGGTACAGGCCAAGAAGAGGCAGAAAAACCCCCCGGCCAGATGACAAAGCCTATCTTGGTCAGCTGATCACTATACTTGTAAAAGACATATTGCTTCGCGTAAATTATTGGCACATCTGTGACAATGGATGCGGAGTCGACTGGATGCCCCATGAGGTCGCTCGCACCCTTCCTGTCGGGCGTGTGCGTGCATGGCCGCATGAAATGGACAAGAGGGGGTGGCGCCATGCCTGCATAGGGTTCCGCTCAGCCATGCTGTTCCAATGAGGCTTCAAAGTGGTGGCGCTGGCATCAGGTGGCTCCACCGTGTTGCATTGATAGAGCAAAGGACGGCCACATGGGAAGGAGGTGACATTGAAATGGAATGTGCCAACTTTTTGCCTCAGGCATCGAATTTGGGCCAGCTCCGACCGCATCGCTGCACCGACGGACATCTTGCGACGCTCCAACGTACGAGCGTGCAGCGCCTATGTGACTATTGGGCCTGCCTCCGAGGCCGTAGCAACATGTCAGTGTAATCTCACGTCTGTACGAGCTGAGCATTCTGGCAAGGATTGCTGGCGATTTATTCCTGATGACATCTGGATTTCCTGTCTTTTTGGCCAACACCGCTGCCTGGCCTTTGGACCTTTAGATCTAATGGTCACGGGATATAGCAACAAAATCTTGGCCAGCATCTCCGTAAGGACACCCTTCAGCACATCTATCTCCTCCAGATAGAGGGTCTATACTTCCTGAATCGGACAGGAGTTGTTTGCCCAGCCCCGGAGACCTCGTCAAAGGTTCTCCCAATCCGAAAGGCTTACGCGACGCAAACATCTCCCGCACAATCTTCTGCTTAGTATTGAACAACCCGAGGGGTTTCCCACGTCGAGGAGTCGGAAGATCTCACATTGGTTAAGCTGATGGAGGACCCCGAGGTATGCCTGTGATGACACTTCCACACTGGTAGCGACCTCGTACTACCGGATTTCAAGTCAGCACTTCTTGGACAGCATGGCAACGACCACGATAGCAATGTAGCCTCTAGCCCGTACAGAGCACCCAGGTTGCTTACCCTGGCAACCTAAAGATCTTAAGCTCGGCATGTGGCCTATGGGTATCATGGTAAGAATCGGAATGGAAAATTCGGGACCGATCGGCTAACGTGATTTCAGTTTTGGGTCCTACTCGAACGCGAGCGTCTATTTAGAGTTGTTACGCAAATGTGTGCCTGATGCAGGGCCTGTTTCGCGAGACCAATGAAGATACGCAAGCAGCTGAAGCACGTGGAGAGGTAGTTGCGAATATACTCCTCGTGCGCTCAACGCCAACATCCTACGCATCTCCAGCAGGCAAAACAGAACGGATATCCGAGACTGATTTGCGTAGCATTGGTACCGCGGCGCACGCGAATGCGATGGCACTGTGGCATGGTGAGTCATCCATGGATGCTCCTTCCTGTCAAGAGAAAGACCTTCTTGGAGCATGTCCTAAACGAGTGCGCATTCAGACTGGTGATTACTTCTCATGCAACCGAATCACAATCTACATAATGTCCTTCATCGACCAGCTTCTAGACCTCCAGGTCCCTGCCGCACTCTCTCTTTCCCCAGATGGTCGCCGAGTCGTCTTCACAACTACGCTCTCGAACGGACACAAGACCGGTGATCATGGCGTTTCTACAGTATGGCTGGCAAATATCCAAGAGGAGTTCTCTGCACATCGGATCACGACCGGCCATTGCAATGACCGCAATCCTCGCTGGGTGACTGCTGATTCTTTGGCGTACGTCTCGGACGGCTTCAACCCAGGAAGTAGCTCGGCAATCTACAACATGACGGCTGGTTTGGGCGTACCGATTCCGCTCACCCCGGAGTCCAACAAAAGTAATATCGACAAACTTGCAGTGGACAGCAAAGGCAAGTTCATTGCTTACACTTCCAGCGATGAAATAACGCCGGCGGCGCAACAGGCTCAGACGAATGACGTTCAGGTCTGGGGTGAAGACTGGCCATTTAACCGACTACGCCTCGTTGACGTTATGACCAAGGAGTCACGGGTGCTTTTTCACCGAGACGCCCACGTCTACGACTTTGCTTGGCACTCATCTGGCGATAAGATCATACTCGCGAGCACGATGACTCCGGACTCTGAAAGTTGTGATGCGGATGGAACCTGGCTTGACATCATGGAGGTGAACAGCGGCAAATCCACTCGTTTGGCTTATTTCCCTGGTCAAGTCGAACGGCTTCTCTGGCATGGAGATGATGTCTATTTCGTTGGTCCAGCTGGTGAGCAGATATATACTTCAGGTTGGACAATCTTTAAGGCTGGAGCTGAAGCGAAGAATCCGGAAGCGAATTACGAACGTCTGGCATACGGCATCAATGAGTGTCCGCTGGACTGCAAAGATCTTGAAGAATGCATACTCGTTCACGTTTTGGAGGGCATGTATGACCAGATTCGTGTCTTAGGTGGTCCGACTCTCTTCGCCGACAAGCGCAAAATCCTGGCTTGGGACGCTCGCTTGCATGCTGGCGTTGTGACTCTTGTCATAGCACAGGGAAGCGTCAATCAACCGCCAGAGGTCTTTGCCTTACAGCTGCCACTAGAGAAGACCCGCAACACCGAGCAAGAAAGAGTACAGCTGTCTCAGCTTGGCTCGTCCCTCTCGGTCAAGAATCTCGGGAGCTGCACTTATATCTCGACGCCCTCACTCGATGGTCAAGTAACTCTGGAGTGTCCGTTCCTTAGGCGAACTGACTCAAGCGAGGCACAACCTGCGAGGGGGCCTGCTCGACCTTCTCCGGCAATCGTGCTCATTCACGGCGGTCCTTACGGGCACTACAATGAGGCCTTCGATGCTTTCGACATGATGTGGACCCCTTTCCTCCTTGCACGAGGCTATTCCGTCCTATTGGCCGATTACCGCGGCAGCAGTGGACGCGGCGATGCCTGGGCGCGAGCGGCTCGCTCTATGGGCAAGCAAGACTACGATGACGTCATCGCATTGACGGATCGCGCGGTCAAAATGGGCTATGCAGATCCTGACAGGCTTGTCGTCGGTGGTTACAGCAATGGCGGATATCTGGCGCATCTCTGCGGCGTGCGGAATGGAACTCATGGTCTGGGCTGGAAGTTCAAAGCTGTCATATCCGGAGCCGGTTGCGTCGATCAGGACAGTATAGCCATGTCAAGTGACATGGGCATCTGGAAGGCTGAGCACAGCGCCGCTGGAGGACCGCCGTGGGCTCTTAGCAAAGACGACACTCGTAGTAGGCAAGCGAGTGCCATTTGGGAGTTTGGCGATGCAGTCCGAAGCAAGGTCCCGATTCCTCCATTGCTGATGATACATGGAGAGCATGATGCTCGCGTACCACTAGAGCAGGCGAGGGGTATGCGGCGTGCCATGCAGTGGGCCGGGCTGGAGTTTCAGCTTGCAGTCTACCCACGAGAAGGCCACACTTTCACTGAGCGCAAGCACCTGGTGGATGCAGCAGAGCGAGTGGTGAGCTGGTGCGATCGACGTATTGGCGTCAAGAGATGAGCAACGGCCATTTTCACCCAGTGACAAGCCTCTATCTTCACTTGCTCGGGCGGTTGATCGTCTTCATGTCCAGACGAAGGGTGAAAAATCGCAGCCGGCATAGAGCGGCAGAGCTTCTACCTGTCATGCCTGCCGGGACAAGATAAAAGACTATGTCTTGCTTGTGCTAGCGCACCCTCAGAAACAGGCTTCCGCGTGTCCAGAGGATGCAATGCCCCATCTGCCATCAGGAGTAAGATCGGTAGTACCCCCGCCAGAGGCCAGACCTTCCGCTTGAGCCATTGTCATGGAACATAAGTGTCGTGGCGCTCATGTTTCATGACAGCCCTTCAGCGATGGGGGACTTACAAATTCTATCCGTTATTCTCTTCTCTGCACTCTCTGACAAAATGGCCGCTAAGCATCGTCTGAATCAGCATATGGCTCTAAGCACAGGGGGGCGCTTGGCGGATGAATATCGGGACAAGGCCCTCTTGTATGGAATCACAGCGCGACCCTCGACATCGCAGGCAAGATTGTGATATCCGCTTGCAATGCTTGACAGAAGGTTTTGGTGGTTCAAGGCAGGATGGAAGCCCTACCTTCTATTGTTGTGACTTGTGAGCACCTGATGACCGACAAGGCTATGACACTGGACCGTGATAGGCGGTGTTGAGACAGAATTTGGTCTGCCTGGGCTGGTAGACCTTGATCGGATATTTTGGCCGATGTGCGACGATGCAAACTGGGACAAATTGCCGGGAGGCTGGAGTTCCCACGTGCAGCCAAATGCGACATAGGCTGGTCTGATGGCTAGACTCAGTGTTGAATTGATGATCGACCCACCTTTGACATCAACAAGGCACCACGTCATGGTGCAAGCCTCCCCGAGCCGAATTTGATATGCTCATGGTTTAGGTTCTACTACGGTGAAAGTCTACCAATTTACAAGGCGCCCTGTTCAGGCTCCGTAGTCAGGCCTAGCGTACCTGCCATGTGCCCTATTGTCGGCACACGGACGACTGCCTCGACCGCGAAAACACGCGTCGCCAGCTACCCAGCTTCGCTGTAACCGTACTTGCTGCACTCGCAGGCCTGGCAGGCTGCGGCGAAGGCAGCGAGATCTCCGAAGCAAGCTTGCTCGACATCTCGATACGGTCAATGCAGGCACTGCGCGGACAACCGCTACCGCGCCGCGAGCCCGGAGCGAGGGAAGCTGGTGCGATGCTGAACGAATCTCGGACTGGACCTCCGATCAGTGCTTCAGGTAGTGGTGGCACGTCCCACAGCCGACTCGCGCAACACAACGTTTCAATGCCACACTGGTCGACCAGGATATCCTGCACGCGATCTCTGACCTCTTGCGCTGTTGGGCGAAGGGCTGGGTTCTGCAAAAGCATTTGCCTGATTAAGTTCAGCAGCTCGGATATACCGCGATAGACGTGGTGCCCGCCGCTGGCCTGGCGTTGGCTGTCCTCTTGCAGCAGCTGCATCCAGATCTCGACCTTGTCAGGGTCACAATGGAAGCTTCGATCCATCCGAATTCGGTTACGGATGCCTGTCATCTGGACACCGGTTGCACGGAATTTGGTGAATTCGGTGATCTTTCCGCGAAGAAGGAAGGTCAGGATGTCGAGGAATATGCAGCCAAGAGAGAAGATATCAGACATCTCCGGCGATGCTTCGGGCAGGTCCTGTAGAACATCTGGACCGAAAAAGTTGGATCGCGGCAAGATTGTGACGGGCGTGATGCAAGAGGTGGGCGATGACGGTAATGAAGCCGAAGGGGTGGATCGAGAATGCAGATGCCGACTGAAGTTGCGGAAGCTGTGTGAAGACGTTCGGGGTTGTGGCATGGGAGGAGTTGACGTCATCTCAATGAGGAGGCTATCTGCGCGATTGAACGAGGATCGCGTTGTGGTGGGACTCGTTGGCACTGTGGTGCAGATACTGTTGCTTCGTGTACTGCTACTGGTCGACGAGGAGCCGGACGAGCTGGCCGAGCTCTTCTTGCGCAGCTTGCTGAAGGCGCTCAGACTGCTGACGGGTGGGCTGGACGCTAGAACTGCCGGTAAAGTACAATGCTGCGATTCAGGTGCGGCGTAATCGTAAGTCTCGGTCTTGAACGGCTTTTTCCCTCGCTGAAAGGTCGGTAAACTTCCAACATCAGCAAATGCGACGTGATTGTCATGGTCGATGAGGATGTTGGACGGGCGAATCGCGCAGTGGGCAAAACCATAGTGGTGTATCGAAGCCAGCGCATCAGCAAGGCAGTGTAGCCATTCCAGTAGCAGTGCTGGCCGCTCTGACGCTGGTACCCGCATCAGCTGCATAGGTGTGCGATGATCGATGAACGTGCCTAGCGTGTGCTCTGGGACGAACGTCGACAGAGTATAGCCGGCGTCGTCTGAAGTGTATGATGCCCAAATATTAGCGATATGTTCGTGCTGTAGTGTGCGAGCCGTCTTCAAATCGTCCATGAAGCTGCTGCGGTAGTCGTAGGCTTCCTTGTCAACGAAGCTGAACTTCCGTCGTGTATAGATCTCGTCCGGCCGACCTGGAAAGTGGATTCGATCCCAAATTTGCAGACTGACGGCGGGCGGCAAGGTGCAGAAAAAAAAATAGAAAACATACAGCAGTGGGTATTC
>DAHZQE010000271.1:0-4858 GCA_027409005.1 Ferrimicrobium sp.
TCGCCACAAACTCCGTGCCTTCCACCTTGGTCAGGGAGCGCAAGTACTGTCGAAGAGATCCATCTGGGTGCAGAATCACCGTCGTCCCTCGTCCAAGAAGGTGATCGCCACTCAGAAGAACGCCGTCAGCACTGACGTAGCTAAGCGAATCACCGCTGTGACCCGGTGTCTGCAGCACGCCGATGCCACACCCGGTGAGGATCCGCTGAGCCAGCGCAGAATCAACGATCTCTTGTGCGGTGATAAAAGGCACGCTGAATTCATCTGCGGCCTGCGTGCCAAGTGCCGCATGATCGGGATGTGCATGGGTCGTGATCACAGCCTGCACTTCGAGCTGGCGCGATCTAATCTCATGGACCATGGCCGAGAGGTGCTCTGCTACCACAGGACCAGGGTCAATAACGACCACTCGCGACCGACCGGTGTCGGCCACCAGATAGGTATTGGTTCCATCCAACGTCATCGGCGACGGGTTTGGGGCGAGAATGCGAATCACAGTGGTACTAATCTCGACGACTCCAGCCTCGACCGGCGGTGCCTTTGGATCCCGAGGATCAATCGCATTCACCCTTCCGCCCACCTTTCGAACCATAGTATTCAATCGACCGACGCTCCAGTCAACGACCAGAATCAAGCACGCCAACCAACCCCAATGGCCCCCATCGGCGGCTCGGTCACGGTCGCCACCACAAGCCATACTAAGGGCGAGAACCGGAGTCCCATCCAAGGAGAGAACCGTGCAATTCAGATCTGATGCCGCCGAAGGTTTTCTTGCCTGTTGCGCCTTGGTTGAGCAACGAGTACAGGCAGTTGCGAAAGAAGAACACCTCGACCCAGAAGACCCACGAGCAGCAGGTAGAATCCGCGAACTTGCACGCTCAGAGGCCGAACACAGTACGCACGGACTTCGACTCGTGGAGGCTGATCGCGATATCGGCATCGACCATGTCGCTGACTACGTCACTCGAAGTATGCTCGGCGCCGGTCCGCTACAACCACTCCTGGAGGACCAACGTCTGGAAGAGATCATGATCAACGGACCGCGCGAGATATTTGTGCTACGGTCAGGCTCCGGTCATCTTCGCTATCCAGAGGGCTTCTATCACGAAGCGCATCTTCGTCGCATAATCGAACGACTCGCTGCTCGCTCACTCGGCAACAGTCGCGCTCTAGACCCTTCAGAGGGGATACAAGATATCAGCCTTCCTGACGGTTCTCGTCTCCACCTTGTCCATCCAGAACTGTCAGCGACTGGACATATGCTCGTAAACCTGCGCAGGGTCTCCTACCAACCGCACGCCATCGACCGAGTTGTGATCCATGAACTCCTGATCATGGCGCTTAACGAAGGAGCAACGATAGTAATAGCAGGGCTACCCGGATCTGGCAAAACCACGTTGGCGAGACGATTACTCTCCAGCGTCGATCCACGCAGTCGAATAGTCATAGCCGAAGAGGTTGCCGAGACCGGCGTTGGCCTGGCCAACGTTGCCCACCTCCAGACGCGTAGGGCTCGTCGTGGTGCTTCAGCCATCGACTTGAGGACGCTAGTCACTGCCTTCTTGCGGATGGCTCCTTCGATAGCAGTGGTTGGTGAGATCCGTGATAAGGAGGCGCTGCCATTCTTACTGACCACCACCAGTGGAATCCCAGGGCTCACCACCATCCATGCCAGGGATGCCCGTGGTGCACTCACTCGTCTTCGACTACTCTCAGAACTCAATGGCGGTGCGATATCGAGTGGTTCGATGAGTCAACTCATCGCCGATGGAATAGATATCGTCGTCTACCAAGCAAAGGTTGACCAAAGCTTTGCTATCACTGAGGTGGCACTGGTGGAGGACGTCATTCACACCCAAGGAAACACCAACTTCGTTACCATCGAACTTGACCTTGAACATGGGTCTCTTGCTGCACCCATTCCTCACAACGCTCGACTTCTCCAGCGCTACCCCGGGCTAAAGCGTCTCATGAGCTCGCCGACGATCGCGGAGCTCGCATGATCGCGATCATTTGCTCGGTCATCGTCATCGCCGGAGTGGTCTTCGAGTTCGTGAGCCATCGACCAATTCAACCACGACGGCACCTAAAAGGCGTCCAGATCGTTCCTTTACTCCTGACGATCTCGGTCATTGCACTTGTCCTATCGCCCGCGATTGGATTGATCGCCGGTGGAGCAGCACTGATACTCGTGGTGGTCGACTCCTCCCACAAAGGCGAGAAGCTCAACTTTGCGCTTAGCAACGCTTGGTCGATGGTGCTCGACGAGACGGCCACCCGGATCTCGAGCCTCGGTGACCCTCTACCAATCGCCTTCTTTGCAGCTGCAGCATCACTACCGAAGTCTTTGGAGACTCTTGTTGACGCGGGTGCTAAGAATTACCAGCTAACAGGTGATTTCCAGGCAGCACTCGCCCCTCTGATTGCAAGACTTGGTCCAGGGTCATCCACCGAGACGCTACGGATGTTGGCGAGTCTCACAAGCGTATCGACTTCAGAGGCGCAGGCCACTCTCGCCGTGCTCTCAGAGCGTCATCGTGAAGATCACAACCTCACCATGGAGCTACAGGCGAAACTTTCTGGAGCAAAACTAGCTCGAGCCTTCGTCGTCGCCGTTCCTCTCTTTCTGATGGCGATAGGAGTGATCATCGGCGGAGGTATCGCCCCCTACCTCACTCGACTGGGCCTCAGCATGAGCACTATAGCACTGACAATAATCACGTTGTGTTGGCTCTGGGCGGATCGATATCTTGCTCCATTAGGACACTCTCACACTCGAACCCAGCGCAGGTCGAAAATCATTGACCTCATGAACTGGACCGCTCCGTGACCGCCAGAATCATAACCCTACTGTTGATCGTCATCCTCGTGGCCATCGCAGCCCAGCTCAGCAAGCACTCCCCACTCAACAGGGACCATGAGCGCCTCCTGCGTCATCTTCGCCCAGTTGGAGAACGCCCAAGTCAGCGCATGAATCTTTTTAACGATGTGACTACCAGCATCAGCAGAGAATTGGCACTCCTATTGATAGATCAGCCTCCAGCTCGATATCTGCTGACCATCTCTACGAACGCAAGCGTGGTGACCGCGTTGCTGGTAGTGGTGTCGACTCTAATCACTCCCACAATCGCACCATTCCTCGCGGCTGCAGTCGCATGGTTTCTCATGGTTGCGATGCAACGACTACTCCTGTTTACAAAGGCACAGCAGGCAGCCGACGCTCTCCGCAATGACATGCCGCTCCTGCTGAGCGAACTTCAGACCTCGCTCGAGAGAGGAAACTCTCTCACCTCAGCGGTCATAGCCACTGCTCGCTCCACCCAAACAGTATGGCGTGACCAGCTTGAACGCTCAGCCGCCTCGCTCACCAGAGGCGAGCCGCTGTCGAGAGTACTAGCAGACCTCGCTCATAACGTCTCGGACCCCGACGTCCAACGAGCGCTCGAACTCTTAGCTCTCTCGAACCAGCATCAGGTAGCCCAACAATTAGTTGCCCAGCTGCTGACAAAGGCAAAACTCGACCACCATCATCGGCTCATCGCCACCGCAGGCAAGCGCGAACAGTTGATCTGGATTCCAGTTGCCCTCGCTACCCTCATCCCTGGAGTACTACTGGTCATCGTACCACTTATCGGCTCGCTAAAAATGCTCGCCTTGCATCCTTGAGGATCAACCAGTCTTGGAGTCGAATGAACCCGAGAACCACTGGGCCATAGGGGCCGAGATCGATCAACCGAGCGACCTGCGATCTTGCGCACGATCCTTTGATTACATCGCCGATTTACCGCTATCATGGGCCGGTTAGGCTGGTGTTGGAGTGCACTCAAGGGGGGAGACTTAGATGGCTAGTGAGAACTCGTATCTCGACTACTCGAGCCGCAACGATCGGCTAAGCGGCGGGGCCAGGCGAATTCCGATCGAAACACCTGCTGGCAGCTTTTATGTCTGGACCAAGCGGGTCGGCAACAACCCAAAACTCAAGGTGCTACTGCTTCATGGAGGACCGGGTGCGAACCACGCCTACTTTGAGGCCGTCGATAGCTACTTCCCAGCCTCCGGCATCGAGTACTACTATTACGACCAACTCGGGTCGATCTTCAGCGACCAACCGAACGAACCATCGCTATGGGAGATCGACCGCTTCGTAGACGAAGTCGAACAGGTGCGCTACGCCCTCGGTCTGGACCGTGACAACTTCGTGTTGCTCGGACATTCATGGGGTGGCATCCTCGCTATCGAATACGCCTTAGCCCATCAGGATCATCTACGCGGCCTCGTGATCTCCAACATGATGGCCAGTGCACCGGCGTATACCGCCTACGCAGAGCAGGTCCTGATGCCGCAGATGGATCAGGACGCGCTCTCAGAGATCAAGGCTATCGAAGCGGCAGGAGATATAGACAATCCTCGCTACATGGAGCTCTTGATTCCTCACTTTTACGAGTATCACACCTTACGGATGCCAGCTGCTGAATGGCCCGACCCGGTGCAGAGAGGATTCGATCATATCAATCAACAGATCTACGTATCCATGCAAGGACCAAGTGAACTCGGCATGAGTGCCGACGCCAAACTTGCAGCCTGGGATCGGGTAAATGACCTCGAGAAGATCATGGTACCGACTCTGGTCATTGGCGCGCGCTACGACACCATGGATCCAGCCCACATGGAGATGATGTCCGAGAGGCTCCCCCGTGGTCACTACCTGTACTGTCCTAACGGGAGCCACATGGCGCTCTATGACGACCAGCAGACCTACTTTGCAGGGCTAGTCGACTTCCTCCGGCAGCTACCGAGCTAATAACAAATCAGGATCCGACCCGTAGCATTCGCAGCTAGTTACGTCCTGTCGAGCGGT
>DAHZQE010000277.1:0-5792 GCA_027409005.1 Ferrimicrobium sp.
CAGCGTTGATCACTGGACGTCTCAATGGTGACTGGATACTGAGAGTGCGCAACAAAACCAAGCAAAAGCGTCCACGCCATCGAACCATGCACCTCTACGTTCATGCTTGGGTTTAATACCGATGGCGTCTGATGCAACGTCTTCCACCAATAGACCGACTCATGCACGATCGGCACATCGATGAAGGCGACGACGGCAGCGATCGCCGAACGTACGCCACGTTTGGTCTCCGACATCGGTACCTGCCGGAGTGCTAGGTAGCCAAGATAGAGCAAAAACAGTACCGCGGTCGCCGTCAAGAGCGCATCCCAAGTCCACCAGACACCCCACGCCGGACGACCCCAGATCGACCCAGTAAGGATCGTCAACCCGGTGAAGAAAACACCTGCCTCTGCGGATGCTGCTGCAAGCAGATCCCACTCTCGTCGCCGCGTCCGCTTCCACAAGTAGAGCAGGCTCGCAGCCGTCGTGATCCCGTAGGCCAGGTAAGCAATCCACGCCATAGGCGGGTGGATGTAGAGCATCCTGACTAAATTACCCATAACCTCAGCCGGAGGGGTCACGACCAGCCCCAACCAGAATGTCAGTGCGATCGTTACCAGCGCCGCAATACCCACACCACGCTTTAACTTTGCATTTGTACTCATCAACCCTCCAAGACGACACCATATACCAGAATGCCAACAACTAGATAGATAAGTGAAAACCCGATTAACAGCTCACTCCAAGGAATGGCCTTGACGGCCGTCTGGTCTAACCCATATTGCCACACCTTGGTGGCACAGAGCAACACTGGCGAGACCACTGGGAACAGCAGCAGTGGGAGAAGACTTCCGCCTAGCCCTTCAGTCACCCCGGCAAGCACTATTCCCACCGTCGCCACACCAACATCTGCGAGCAGGGCGCTCCCTGCCAACAGCGCCACGTCATGCAACGGGGAGTTAAATAACACTGCTATTCCTGCACTCAGCACCACCTCAAGTACCAAGATCTCAAGAACGATAGCTACTACCTTGCCTAGAAAGATTCCACGAGGGTTAACGCCCATCATGACAAGCCCAACTTGAGCTTGATTCTCCCCCTCGATCGCCATGGCGCGTGTTATCGCCAACTCGAGTCCAAAGAAGGTGGTGACCCAGAATAGCCCCGGAGTCACCTGGGTAAGAATCTCGACCTTTGCATCAAATCCGAAGGCGAACAGAACGATAACCACAAAGACGAACGGGAGCACTTGGTTCAGCAGGACCCGCGCTCTCCACTCGAGACGGAGATCCTTCTTCGCCATGACTACTGCGGTCCGCAACATCACGTACCCCCGACGAGGGTGGCAGAACCGTTCGACATCCGATACCTACGAGTTGCAAGCGCAGAGATACGATCGAGTTCATGTGAGGCTACGATGACCGTCTTGCCCGCCTGCGCGGCCTCAGTAAACCCCCGATCCAATGTAGCCTTACTTACCTGGTCAAGCAGGGCATGTGGTTCGTCAATAAGCAGAAGCTCAGTGCGTCTGGAGAGTGCAATCGCGGCAGAGATCTTCTTTCGCTGGCCGGCAGAGAGTACGCGGAAACGTGCGTGAAGATCCCTGGTCGCTAGACCCAACCGCCGTGACCACTCGATTGCATCATCAAGATCGCATCCAGCAGCCACCGCAAAGAACTCGAGATTCTCTCGACCCGAGAGATCTTCGTACATCTGATAGGAATGAGCCAGGTAGCTCACCTCGCGTCGAATCGCTCTCGCTTCGGCTTTGGGATCACGACCAAAAACCAAGACGGACCCACTCATCGCCTCGACGAGTCCACCGAGGAGACGCAGGAGGGTGGTTTTGCCCGACCCATTGGGACCTTGAACGAAGACTACCTCTGACTCGTAGGCATCGAAATCGCAACGGGCCAGCGCTGGGAAACGGTCCAACATGACCGTGGCGCCGCGAAGACGCACGACAAGTCGACCATTCGGTGACTCCGTCACACCATCACCTCAAAGGTGCGTTGAGCAAGGCCAAATCAGCTTTAACCATCGTCTCAATAAGGTCCTCGAAACTTACCATCGGCGCCCAGCCGAGTAAATTGCGCGCCTTGCTGGCATCTCCGATGAGAAGATCAACCTCGGCAGGGCGCATGAAGCGGTGATCGATCTCGACGTATCGCTCCCAATCAAGGTCTACCGACGCAAACGCTCGTTCACAGAGCTCGCGAACCGAGTGCGTCTCGCCGGTCGCAATCACATAATCAGACGGCTCATCCTGTTGTAGCATGAGCCACATTGCTCGCACATAATCACCCGCGAAACCCCAGTCACGCTGTGCATCTAGGTTGCCGAGAGTTACCTTCTTCGCTAAGCCCAACGCGATTTGCGCCACAGCATGGGTTACTTTCCGAGTGACAAACTCCAACCCACGACGCGGTGACTCGTGATTAAAGAGGATTCCAGAAGACGCGTGCATTCCATAGCTCTCTCGGTAGTTGATAGTGATCCAGTGTCCATACACCTTTGCCACACCGTAGGGCGAACGCGGATGAAATGGCGTCAGCTCCGACTGCGGTACCTCCTGTGCCTTGCCAAACATCTCCGATGTGGATGCCTGATAAAAGCGAATCTGAGGGTCAACCATCCGAATAGCATCGAGCAGCCGGGTTACCCCAAGAGCAGTCGTCTCCCCAGTGAGCACCGGCTGACCGAAGGATGTCTGCACAAATGACTGTGCGGCAAGATTGTAGACCTCGGTGGGTCGATAGCTGCGGAGTACACGCATCATGGAAACCTCGTCAAGGAGATCACCGGGCTCAAGAATCAACCGATCTTGGATATGGTGGATGCGCTCGAAGTTGAGGGTGCTCGATCGCCTGTGCATGCCGATAACCGTATAGCCCTTGTCGAGCAGCAACTCTGCCAGGTACGAACCGTCCTGGCCAGTGATACCAGTGATAAGCGCGACGGGTTGACTCATGAGATGGCAGCCTAGTGGCCCAAAAACCGAGGTTGCCTGTGCTCACGGCGCGCCGCCAATCCCTCCTTGGCATCATGAAACTGATTCACCAGCGTAAGTAACGATGCCAAGTAGTCAAAGTGTTCACGATCCATAGAACCAGAGACCTGGTAGAAGGATCGCTTCCCAAAGCCTGTGGCCGCACTCGAAAGGTTCGCCAAGTTAGTTGCGAACTCTTCCACCACCTCATCTAGGTCGTCATCGGCAACCACTCGGTTGATGAGTCCCCTGTCCAACGCCTCTGTTGCACGTATTCGTCGTCCAGTCAGCATCATCTCCAGCGCGAAACGGGGTGGTGCGAAACGGAGAAGTGGAACCGTAATCTGGAATGGCCATAGACCAACCTCGGACTCTGGCGTCCCAAAGGTAGCCGACTCCGACGCAATTACAACGTCAGCAGCCATCGCCAACCCAAATCCTCCTGCTAGCGCGAAGCCACGCACTTTGGCCACAATTGGCTGGGGAGTAGCCCACATCGCCTGAATCAGGGCTGCCACCTCTGCGCGGGACTCATGAAGCATGCGCTGCTGATCTCCCTCTCCCATCTCAGCCAGATCAACACCACTAGAGAACGCCTTATCTCCCTGCCCCGCAAGAAGGATGACCTTAACTGTTGGGTCGGCGGCCATCTCGGTTAAACGAGTATGGAGCAATGTGAGCGTCGGCCAATCAAGTGCATTACGGCGATCTGGTCGGTTGATGACCAACTCGACTATAGATTCGCGTCGATTTACGATGACTGTCTCTAAATCCATATATCGTAGATGCTAGCCCCCAACCTGCCACGGAGATCTATCTATCATGCCACCGTCACCAGCTCGGACGTCCCGACTCTCGGCCGCCGACCGTCGAGAGATTATTATCACCGCTGCCATCGAGCAGTTTGCCCTCCATGGATTTGATGCAGCCTCGATGGATGAAATCGCTGCCGGAGCTTCCGTAACCAAGCCGATTATCTATCGCCACTTTCATTCAAAACGGAACCTCTATCTCGAGCTCCTCCAAGAGGTTGGAGAGCGACTCACGTCTTCGATTGAAGTAGCGACGGCCACCGTCGAACCACCTCATGATCGGCTGAGAGCAGGCGTTGTAGCTTTTTTCGACTTCGTTCAACATCATCGCTCGGCCTATCTCCTCCTCTTTGGCGGACGCGGTCAACGCGACGATGAGTTCCAGCATGTCGTAGACGATATCCAGCTCAGAATCGCCCAATTGGTCGCGAGTCGGGTAAGCGGCGTCGAGGATGAGACTTATCGTGTCTTTGTCTCCTTCGCCTTGATTGGGTTGACCCACGGCGCGGCACGTTCCTATCTTCTCGATATCGAACGACACCATAGCGATCGTTTTCGCGCACGTCTCGCCGCAAAACGGGCAGCGCAGACCGCCGAACTACTGTGGTCAGGAATGCGCAATCTGTCGACGTAGACGTCCTTCAATGGTAGCTTCACTGTTCACGCCGAGAGCCTCATACTCAGCCTCATGGCCGATGACGACAACTTCCGGAAGGAGACCAACAAGCTCGATCGACCGAATCATCTCAATAGCCAACACGCGCTGGACCACCATAAGCGGAGTAACCTTAAGTGGGTCGATCAGATTCATCGAGACTTGCACCCGATCACCCGCGACAAAAGCGAGTGTACGCACATGCGCAGAACGAAGGGCTCTGGCGACAACCTGAGCACGCTCCAACGAGCAATCGAGGTTAAAGTTCAGAGCGACCAAGAGGCCGCGCGCTCCGACACAGACGGCCCCAAAAATGGGGTTCGGTTGTGGATTACCGTAGGTCGGCGATACCGAGACAAACGCGCCCTTGCGAAGCTGCGGAAGCGTTGTCTCCCCTCCGTAGACGAAAACTGGAAGATCGAACGCAACCGCTAACCAGCTGCCAAGCCTATCTCGCATGCTCACAGCCGCCTCTAGAGGCGTCGCACCAAGAGGCACGAACGGGACGACGTCCAGGGCACCGAGCGCCGGGTGGACCCCTCCGTAGCTCCGAAAGTCAACCAGTTCGAACACCCGCCGAGCGAGTAGCTGCACGTCGTCGTAGACTCTTGGCCCAGCAAGCGTGAATACCGACCGGTCGTAGTCGAAGTCGGTGTGCACGTCAAGCAGCGATCGGCCACAACTCTCAATCAGGGAATCAATCGTCGCCCTGTCACGACCCTGCGACACATTAACGACACATTCAAGCACTCAAAGGATCCTAACTGAATGTGATCGCACACTTCCCGAAATGAGGGCCAAAGCCATCATCGAACCTTGCACCAGCAGCAAGTGGTCGGTCGTTGCGCTAGATCACTCCGATTGTGTTCACCGGTGCTATTGCTGCTCAGGCGACACGCAGACCTACCAGCACTCCATCGATCGGCGAAGCAGTCGAGCTCGCTGCAGGCGTTTGCGTTCGCGTTCCGACGAACCCCCCCAAACGCCATGCTCAATCCGATTCTTCAAGGCATAATCAAGGCACTCGTCGATCACATCGCAGTTACAACAGATCTTTCTTGCACCTATGACACCTGCACCATCGGAAGGAAAAAATATTGCCGGATCCAACCCCCTGCATGCCCCAACTGCCATCCATGGCTCGCTTACCCAAACGATCTCTTCGACATCGTCAGTTGCCAAGGTTCCCTCCCCCTTTGAGTAATCCATTGACCCCTAGAATATTACCGTAGAGTAACATTTTCAAAGCAGCATGGCGTTAGGTCATCCTTTTGGATGACATCACACCATAGACATCGAAGACAGACCGGACGAAAGAACCAGGGTAGGATGCTAAGGATGAATGAGACGGAGC
>DAHZQE010000289.1:0-2192 GCA_027409005.1 Ferrimicrobium sp.
TTCTTCTCTTTCTTTTTCTTGGCTGAAGGCGCCATTCTCCGGAATTGTTGCGTTGTGGGAGTGAATTGAAGTTGAAAATGGAAGTCTCGACGTCGTCCAATAGCTGAGTCTTGGCAACGCCGCCGCAAGGCTTCTTGGCCTGAGCTCCACCTCGACGACACCGCACACAGCGCTTCCTTTCCTACTCATTCACGTCAGCGATTATGCAGCAGCCTTCTCCCTCAGCGGAAACCGAGACACTGCTTGCGCGACTGTCGCAGCGTCCGGGTGTACAGAGTACACTGATACTTTCACGGGACACTGGCGCGATTGTTCGGTCTTCTGGGCTGGTTACTGCAGATGAGGAGATCGAAGTAGCGAGTGTCGTGCCAGCTCACACCAATGGCACTGCAGCGGACGAATCAGATGTAAAGGCGAAGACGAAGGGAACGCGCAAGGAGCAGGAGGTCGCAAGGATTGTCTGGCAGTTTGTGAAGGGGGCAGGGGCGATGGTGGAGGAATTGAATGGCGAGAACGATGAGGCCAAGTTGATTAGAGTACGGACGAAGAAGAATGAACTGGTCATTGTGCCAGATGCGAAGTTCTTGGCTGTCGTGGTGCATGATATGCCTGCTGCGTGAAGGATGCAGCCGGTCACATTACAATGCAAGGCCTTACGCCCGGTACGTGAGGCTTGGCAAGCAACGGCAACTGGACGAGCCTGCGGCGTACTAGAAGACTGTCTGGCTACGGAAACGATGTCGGTTCTCCCAGAGACTTTTGATCGTCACCCGCTGACATTACGTGAAGGTAGGTGTGGTCTTTGATCGGATCATCACCAGGCCGGCAGCGTCAAAGGCTGTTCGAGCTCAGTTACCAATGCTTCTCGCTGATCTCGACTGTGTTGACGTCCACGCCATCCTTGAACCATCGCTCATCCTCGGAGATCTCGACATCATTGCCACTCATCTGGCGCTTCCGCATCTTGCCGTCGTCGGCAAACGTCCAGTCCTCGAGGCCATAGCAGCGCTTCCACTTCATGCCATCATGCGAATCCCGGTATCTGGCCAAGCATCAGCCTGGGGAGCGGACAATTGGAGGTCTTGACCAAGTTCGAGAGACAGTAGCAAGCGAATAGCCAGGTTCGGAATATCTGGGCGCGACTTACTCGTACCAAAACTGCACTGCGATCTTGTTGTCCGAGAAAGCAAACAGCTCCTTACGTAATCTAGGCCGCTGGTGAGGAATGCAGTCAAGCGTTGCGCGAAAGGGGTACCGAACCTGTAGTTCTTCTCCTTGTCCCATTTGCGGGCCAAGAAGTCCTCGACCTCTTTCGTGCCTTGCAAGAAGGTATCACGATTGCGCCAGACGGTGTCGGGTGTGTACGCTCTGGCGACATTGATCGGGTTTCTCGCCATTGGTCAGGTTACGGTCAAAGAGGAGGAGCCGGTTCTGCCCACTGCGTATTCCATAGATCTTGGGCGATCTTCACCTTCTTCGCTGCTGTCTCAGCCGTAAATGGAGGCGCGAGGGACATGGCAGGTTGGCTTTTGGTGTTTTGGCCGAGACTTCTGAGGTGTTTGGGAATCTGACTTACACCTGATGGGGCAGCCAGGATAGCACTACTGATATGCGTGTTGCGTGAGACACATCTCCTGCGCAACGGGCGAGCACGAAGAGAGCTTCCCAAGCAAAGTGGGTCGATGTGTCAGCCGAAGGTGAAGCAGCAGTCCACCCTTTCCACCTTGGCGAAGCAGTCTGATGTCGTGACCTGCGAGGGATCTTGTACATCTCACAGCAATCTACTTCAAATACGGTATGGAAAGTGTTCCTACGCTGTTCGTGATGCTCTTGGCCGCGCCCCGCCCCCACTTCCAAATGTTCAAGCCTCAACGCCTCACCTGCTTCGAGAACTCCAGTCGTGATGCGAATGCGAGCTTCATCATGAACGCCTAAGGAGCGTTGCACACTTTGACCAGAAGGGCAAGTACTTCCTTTTTACTATCCATAATCTTATAAGGCAAACGTAGACAAGGGCTGGGGAAAAATCCAGTCAATCTTCACTCCTCGCCAGCACTTTCACTATCACCTCCACCGCCTGCCTCCCGCTGCCGTGTGGTTTCTGCGCCTGCGCCTGTGGAGCTGTTCGATTCTGATTCATCAAATCCATCACGAGCCCCTCAAGTTGCCGTATCCGTCCCTTTACATTTTGC
>DAHZQE010000290.1:0-4387 GCA_027409005.1 Ferrimicrobium sp.
GAGCTTGCTGCAAAGCTTGGGGTATCACCTCCTCCGACAAGCTAAAGCCGGTTCACGGTTGATCAACACTCATCAGTTGGGCTGGCTAGGCTAATTAGCATGCCAACAAAATTTTTTGAGGACTATACGGTGGGCGAAGAGGCCAAGTACGGGCCGATCGAGGTGGATAGCGCTTCGATGATCGAGTTTGCGCGCCAGTGGGATCCGCAACCGTTTCATGTCGACCCAATCGCAGCGCGCACCAGCATGTACGGCGGCATCATCGCTAGTGGTTGGTTCACGTGCGCACTCGCCATGAGAACCCTGGTTGTCAATTATCTCTCCCCTGAATCCAGTCTTGGCTCTCCTGGACTCGATAGTCTTAAGTGGCTTGCGCCAGTGCGGGCTGGAGATGAGTTATGGCTCCATTGTGTAGTCCTTGAGGCGAGGCCATCACATTCAAAACCAGACCGCGGAATTCTCAAAACCAACATCGAGCTGAGTTCAGCGACAGGGCAACTAGTCCTCTCAATGGTGGCTACCAACTTTGTCTTACGACGGCATGACCCGAGCTAACCTATCGCTTTACTCATTCGATGGATGCTGCATTATCGCGGCACAAACTAAGCAACAGTTGCAATCATGATTGGAGCAGATCGATGAACGGCCCACGCATTCTGGTATCTATCAAGCAGGTATCTCAGGCCGACACCACCGAATTTGACCCCTCGGGAGTGATGATTCGTCACCCAGAGGAACAGGAGTTAAATCCCTTCTGCCGCCGAGCCGTAACCTTCGGCGTAGAGCTTGCTCGCTCTCATTCAGGCACATGTTCCGTGGTGAGCATGGGGCCACCCTCAGCGGCAGAGATCTTGCGCGAAGCACTAGCAATCGGAGCTGACGAGGCATATCTCCTTAGCGATCCGAGCTTTGCTGGAGCGGATACACTAGTCACGGCCGAAGTTTTGGAGCACTTCATCAGGACACGAGAACTAGCATATGACCTCATTCTGACTGGTCGCTTTGCCATCGATGCGAACACCGGTCTAGTGGGAGCTCAATTGGCAGAGCTACTCGGTATGCCATTTGCCGGGGCCGCCAAGCAACTCGAATGGGTTGCCAACTCACTTCTACTGTCGACCGAACTCGATGATGGTATCCGATCTGTGCAGGTAAAGCTCCCGGCAGTTATCGCGGTTGCTGAACGAATCTGCACACCAGCGAAGCCTTCAGCAGAGGAGATCGCCGCCATTCCAACCGAGAACGTCCAGCGCCTAGATCGGAATGATCTTCACTTCAGCGTGGACAAACCCAAATCGCGGACTACCGTAGACGAGATTCAACACGAATCTCTCCAGCGATTGAATATCGTCGTTGATGGCTCGCACGAGCTCGATAAGGCACTCGCCTTTCTCGCTGACCAACATCATCGGACGACTCCATCCAACCTTGTGCCAGCTATTACCACCTTGCCGATGCAACACGCCGCCTATCTATGTGACCCCGAACAGCCGGACCTTAATCGACATTTCGTCTCTTATTTACTCTCCGGCGACCAGTCCAACGCCTGTCAACTTTGCGTACTCCACACCGAAAGCGACCTCGCAGGAGTATCGAAGAGCTTTCCTGGCGTCGACCACCTGGTCCGCCTGAAAGGGAGCTCTATGGAAGACGACCTCGTACCGGTGATTGCAGACTGGCTCCGAGCTCACCCACAAGAGTTGCTGGTGGCTCCGGCAACCTCCTTCGGTCGCGAGATCGGTGCTCGCCTTGGAGTCCTGCTCGACGCCGGTGTGCTCACAGACCTAACTCGTCTCGAAATCGATCATCTTCCACAGATTACAGGTTGGAAGACGGTTGGCTCAGTCGCCTCGGTCGCAAAAGTCTCATCGACCACAGCTATGGGCATCGTGCTGCTTCGACCTGGAGTACCTACTCATGCAAGCCGATTGCGCCCCTCCACGCCTTCACAGACCACACTGGTTGTCCCTGAACGCGGACGCGTCGTGCTCACTGATCCTCCCGTGCCTGACCCCATCTTCAACTTTGCCAACGCACCAATTATCTTCGGAGTCGGCGCTGGTGTGAACGCTTACGAAATCGATGACGTCTTCCGACTAGCTCAGAGCGTCAAGGCCGAATTAGGGTGCACACGAAAGATAGCTGACCGCGGCCTTATGCCACGATCACGCCAAATTGGCATCACCGGGCGTTCCGTGTCCCCAGCCCTCTACATTGGTATCGGCACCCGTGGCAGTCACAATCACCTAGCTGGCGTCCGCGGAGCCAGCACCATCGTCAACCTTACGCTGGAGTCTGCAGTCGGTGACACCGGAGTTGATCTCACCGTCATTGGCGACTGGCATGACACGCTGCCACCTATCGTCGAATATTTACGCTCAATTACAGACAACGCAGCATGTAAACAACCGGAAGACCCACTGTTGCACTAGTTCACAAGAAGAGGTTGTGTGCATCTCCGTGATAGTGCTGAACTCACGGAAGGAGACGACGGCTAGTCCTCGCTCAGGTTTCAAGCCAACCAAACGGATACAAATCACTCGGCCATCCCCCCACAGGTGCCTCAAAGTTCTAAAGATACAAAAGCCTGGACTCCTAGAGAGCGCATGTGGATCAAGCCGAACACCAGTGGCAAGGAGGCAGGAAAGACGGCCCAACACAGTGGAAAATGAGACCAATCTGCAGGCAATCAGCCAAACATCGCTCTACACTTCAAGCCGGGAGACTCGCTGAACCAACCTCCTGAGGTTGCCCAACTTCACCGAAGATGCCTGATAGAGTCCTTCGAGGAGGCCAAATTGGCCCGTCTCCACCCTTGGCAAGTATCTGCAACGATTCTAAACACAGTGGTATCCGCTACCGGGTGTGATAGTTAACGATCGTTTATACCCATCGCCATCAAGCCGGTGGAAAGACTCTTGTCCACGTTGTACCTCCGTCCGTGGTTCTCCAGAGCAACGGGTGGAAGTGACCTTTCACAAATTGTTCCGTCGCAAGGAACCCAGTTCGCAACGAGACAAATGAGATTGAGGTTGCCCCAAGCGAAAACTCCGGAGACGTGATCGCGGCCACCGTATGGAAGTGAGCGCCGGCGTCTGTCGTGAGCTGCAAGGTGGATCCATTCTCTCTGGGGTTTACCACAATACGATAGGCGTCCACCGCATTTACCGGAGCGAAGGCATCGCCGATAGTTCCCGACGGATCCCAGAACTGCGTAAATCGACCGGTCAGGCTGGGGGCGTGGAGTTCGCTAATGTTCATCCCTCCAGGGCACATAGCCCAGATCGCCGGTCGCCGAATCGCGAGCCCACAAGCAGTCACAGCTACCAGCGATTTTCTAACCGATTTGACAAACGGTGGCACTCCACCTTGACTCTCGAACATGAGTGGGTAAGCAGTTCGTGGACCGGTTGGGTTGGTGACCACTACTACGGTAGAACCTTGTGCCGCGAGCGAGGGCTGCTCTAAGAACGGGTAGGGAAGGTTTGGGGTGAGCAACGGATTCACCTGAGGACGTCCGGTCACGAGCGGTAGACGCATCAACTCATAACTGGTACATGCTTGTGCTCCGCCATGAGCCGAGCACTTACCGGCCAAACCTACTAACGAATGAGTCGTGAAGGCAGCGTCGATAAATTGCCGGTGGGCAAGCTCAACGGCGCGCCAGTGAGTACCGCCATTAGTAGTAAGGTAAAGCCTGCTAGTGATCAAGGTGTGGCCATACCTAGTAAAGAGCGCGAAACCGTCTCGTCGATTCGCGAACCGATAATCCGAGATCACCGTTATACCGCGAGATCTTTTGAATCCTAAGCCGTGCAAGGTAACGCTGCTCCACGCCCCCGATGCCGACGTCGGTCCCAACGACCTGGTGGCAATCGCTGTACAGGAAGCGGTCCCACAACGCACACTTCCCACGACCACTACTTCAGAACCCGTAGCAGTGGTAAGAACTTTGCTTGCGTCGAAACCCTTGGCGATGCCAACTGTACGTGTTCCGCTGACACTAGCAGAGAGGGATCGTACGCTCTTGGGGGTAGCCTCAGATCGAGAGCTGGAATTGACTTGGATTGACGCAGCGCCGCAGGCAGTCATGGTCAATGTACACATCACGACCAGTATCGCCCTAAATCCTAAGCTAGCCAGGGCGAAATGAGCCAGCACCTTCACAGAGCAAAGTCTAGGCGCACGCTCACAACCGTGGCCGGATTCCATGGCCTCGACTCCAACAGGTAGTGACATCCTCCCCACCCTTACGAACGGGGCTTCCTAGGCTGCTCACGCAGCTTCGGCTGGTTGACGCTTCACTGGGTCTGGGTGCTTGTTAGCGTACGATGTCCCTCCACGTCCTTGGATCACACCTACCCTAGAACAACGTAGGCTCGTGTAT
>DAHZQE010000299.1:0-8930 GCA_027409005.1 Ferrimicrobium sp.
GGCTCGTAGAGAGATTGCTCGGTTGGTAGAAGAGCGGTTGAGAGTCTGCCTGGCAAGACTGTAGAGCCCGATCCGAGTGTGAACGCCATGTTCCCGCCGCCTTACGTACTGGAGACTATGACCACCGTGCCTGCTGCGCCGCCGCCGAGGTCCGGTAAGAAGCGGCGGCGGGATCAGCCCGATGGTCCCGAGCCTGCTCCTGCCGCAGAAACTGTTCAGGTCACCACGTACCAGCCCCCAAACACTGGACCTTACCCTACGGACGCACCACGGAAGAACCACATCCGCTTCACGCCAACGCAAGTCGAGGCCATCACTTCCAGCACGCAACCTGGTTTGACGGTTGTAGTCGGTCCGCCTGGTACTGGCAAGACTGATGTGGCGACGCAGGTCATCAGTAACATCTATCACAACTTTCCGGAACAACGGACACTGCTTGTCGCCCACTCAAACCAAGCGCTCAATCAACTCTTTGCCAAGATCGTCGCGCTCGACATCGATGAGCGGCACCTCCTTCGACTTGGTCATGGCGAGGATGAGCTGGACACGGAAGCTAGCTTCTCCAAAGCCGGACGAGTCGAGAGCTTTGTGCAGCGCGGAGCTTTCTACTTGGCAGAGGTCCAGCGGCTGGCAGATTCTATTGGAGCAGTTGGTGCGCACGGCAATAGCTGCGAGACAGCGGAGTACTTCGATCAAGTCTACATCCAGCCGCGGTGGAAACGCTTCTGGGATGTCGTAGCAGCTGGCGAAGACGTCGCAGCTGCTTTCCCATTCCTGCACTTTTTCGCCGACGCTCCACAGCCTCTCTTCCCGCATGAAGCGAGCCTCGAGCGAGCAGCCGAGATCGCCAAGGGCTGCGAAAGGCACATCCGCAAGATCTTCGACGGGCTGAGCGAGATTCGACCTTTTGAGATCCTACGGTACCAAAGAGACAAGAGCAACTACCTCCTCATTAAAGAAGCCCGCATCATCGCCATGACCACCACCCACGCCGCGATTCGGCGCCAAGAAATCGCCAACCTTGGCTTCCGTTACGACAACATCATCATGGAAGAAGCGGCGCAAGTCACCGAAGCCGAGTCTTTCATCCCGCTCGTGATGCAGAAATCCGACCTGACGAGCAAGCATACGGGCGTAAAGCGGATAGTAATGATAGGTGACCACCTCCAGAACTCGCCCGTAATCCAAAACGCCGCATTCCGCTCTTACGCCAACCTTGAACAATCCCTCTTTCAGCGCTTGATACGCCTAGGTGTCCCGCACATCACTCTCGACGCCCAGGGGAGATCGCGACCGAGTATAGCGGCGCTATACAAATGGCGATACCCCTCACTGACCAATCTGCCCTTCACGGACACGGCGCCGGAGTTTGTGCGAGCGAATGCGGGGCTCAGGTACGAGTACCAATTCATCGATGTCCCGGATTACAAAGGTCATGGCGAGACAGAGCCCAGCCCGCATTTTATTCAGAACCTGGGCGAAGCCGAATACGCCGTTGCGTTATTCCAGTATCTTCGTCTACTCGGCTACCCGGCAGAGAGAATAAGTATCCTGTGCGCTTACGCGGGGCAGAGAGCGCTGGTCAGGGATGTGTTGGGGCATAGATGCAAAGGTAACCGCCTCTTTGGGCTGCCCGGATGGGTGGGTACGGTGGATAAGTACCAAGGCGAAGAGAATGATTATGTCATCCTGTCTTTGACCCGCACGAAGACCCCAGGGTATCTGAGGGATCTAAGACGGTTGACTGTGGCTTTGTCCCGCGCGAGGTTGGGATTGTATGTCCTTGGACGCAGGGAGGTCTTTGAGAGTAGTCTTGAGTTGCGCGAGGCTTTTGCGGGGTTGTGGGCGCGGAGTGCGAAGTTAGGGGTTGTTACTGGGGAAATGTTTCCGACGGAGCGGAGTTTGGGAGAGGAGGTTGCGTTCACGGAGATGGAAGGGGTGGAGCATCTTGGACAGTACGTCTATGAGATGACGCAGGCGAAGGTCAAGGCGTTGAAGGAGGGCGGGGGAAGCTTGCCGCCGGCTGCGCAGGTCAAGAGGGTGGAGGAAGATGATGAGGAAGATGAGGAGGCGGATGCGGCGGCGGAGAATGTGGATGAAGCCGATGAGGAGGAGATTGTGGAGGTCGTGTAAGTGTATGTGTACAATCTTACAGAAAGCAGTCTACGGACAGCTTCAACTCGACTTCTCCGGTTTCGGTGATAGTTCGTCGGTGATGTTTTGCGGATCTTTCCACGCGAGGGCAATGTACCTGCCACCACAACGTCAGCATGACAGTCGGACCATTCGGGCGCGAGGACTACTTCGTATGACTGCCCCTGGCAACCAGCTCGTCCTTGGTATTCATGAACTTGATCGAAGTATATGCCAAGGTCTTGCCGAACTTATCGCAGGTCACTTCGGCTTTGATCGTATCGCCTACCTTACCGCCTGAGGCGAGGTACGTCACTGGCGCACGTTAGCACCCATGACAACTCGGGAGGAATCCAGGCCGCCTTGAGAGATATCCGACAAGGCAGACGTACTATTCAGATCCGTCGAGACGCCCGTGGCGAACAGACCTCGTGAGGCAACTGCTAAGGAGCCGCCGAGGTCGCACATGCAGGCCAGAGTTCCGCCATGAATGATATTGAGACGGTTCTGGGAGTATTAGCGGCACGATCGGAAGGGTCGAAGGAAGACAGCGGCTGACTGTGTGTTCCTTCTCGATATCGAGTTCGAAGTTCACGACTCCAGGTCTTGCGGCGGTCACTCGTAGCTGGATGTCATTTTGAGCAGGGTTCCCTCGTCTTCTGTAGAGCACCATACATTGTCTACGAGCCTGCGGAATCGTCAGCATTGGGTCCGTCAAGGGCAGAATCTGATACTCGCCTTGGCTCAAGGCCTGAGTTGGCTCTAAACGACCTAACAGCTAGTCAGCGTTGATCGGGTATACTGAACACGGCAAATACATACTCCCATACCGATCTTACGAACGGCAGCGTCCTGGAGCTCATCTTAACAGCAAAAGAGATGTTGACGTGAGGTTGATCTTTAATCTACAACTCCTGCCAATGGTTTGCTGGACCCCCGTAAACCAGCCGATTGCGGCATCCCGCCGTGCACTCAGCCCTGCATGTAACCTCGGCTCATCTGGAGCTCACCTTCGCTTCGGCATCTTGGATCCCCTCCCGAAGGATGGTGATATAGACGTCCCCGTAAGCCGCGAGCGTAGGTTTGTCATGTTCCATATCACTCGATCATCTACACACAGCAATATCGGTCACAATGAGTAACAACCCAGGCGCCGGCTTCGAGTACCCGCCGCAGAAAGTATCATGGAACAAGCGGGAGGTCTTGCTGTTCGCGAACAGCATTGGGGCTACAGTCGATGAGCTCCATCTGCTTTATGTACGTGTATCCCGGCGTTCCTTCCTGTATATGTCCTTCGCTGACAGCTTCAGGAACTCCATCCCAACTTCGCCGTCTTCCCCACCTACGCCATCATCCTCCCCTTCAAAGGCACCACCTTCGAAGTAGTAGACTTTTATGCCGCCCAGAATTCCGCCCGCCAGACTATCCCTGGTATTCCGAAGCTCGACAGCAAGCGCGTCGTAGATGGCGAGCGTCACATCCAGTTCTTCAAGCCTATGCCCACGACTTCAGAAGGCAAAAACTTCGAGTGCCGGGCTAAGGTGGTAGGCGTATACGACAAAGGCAAAGCGACTGTGCTTGAGACCCAGACGGATCTCGTGGACGCCGATACTGGGGAACTGTACACCAGGGCGATTGGATCAGGATTCTTCGTGGGACAGGGAGGTTGGGGAGGCCCGGCAGGACCCAAAGCACAGAGCTTCACACCGCCCAAGGGCAAGAAGCCTGATGCTGTCTACGAACATCCAATCAGCGCTGAGGCCGCGCATTTATATCGTCTGAATGGCGACTACAATCCTCTCCACGCTACGCCGGAGCCTGGCAAAGCGATGGGATTCGGCGGCGCGATCATGCATGGGCTTTACTCCTGGAACACGACTGCGCATGCGCTGGTGAAGGTGTTGGGTGGAAGTGATCCGGCGAACATCAAGGATTACCAGGCTAGGTTCGCAAGCCCGGTTAAGCCTGGGGATACGCTTGTGACGGAGATCTGGCGGGCGGGGGAGAAGGACTCGGATGGTTTCGAGGAAATCCGGTTCGTCACATCCATCAAGGGAGGGAAGGTGTGTTTGTCAAATGGCAGGGCGAAGATTCGAGTTACCGGCAAGAAGGAAAGCAAGCTGTGATCGTAGCGGTTGTAATGCACTTTTCCATCACATGTTGCCCATTGCTGCCAATCTTCTGCTGCTGATGTTTCTTGACCACGCTCGCAATGCCCGTCAGTCGACGTTGAAGGCGGCGATTCTATTCGATGACTGTCAGACCCACATATTCGTCCTTGCTTATTCCAAAGGTTCTGCCACAGGAGGTTGAAATCGGAAGGCTGAAACCGATCGCCATGTTATGACGTCAGACATCACCATCTCCACTCCGCCTACCTCAAGCCGGTTTCTTGACTTCACCTCCCAGATCATAAGCAAACCAGATACATTTCGCTCAAAGAAGAGGACGCACAAATCGCAGAGATGACTCAATCAATGCGCGACGCAGTGAAGGGAGTCGGCGGTAAGCTTTCGCTCCTGCTGCCTCCCTGCATACTTCTCTCACTCAGCCTTGGCGCCACCGTTGCGCTAGGGAACTTTGCTAACCATCATGCCTTCCGTTCCAGGTGGACTCCAGTCGACGAGCCAGGCAGTGGGAGAGCTCATGTCGACTGAGACGAAGAGTCCAGGGCAGAAGAAGTCGGAGGCTGCCTCGACCAGCCTGGGTGAATTGGCCAACCCCAAAAGTGCGTCGCCGTGAGCACCCCGTACGCGTTCCAAAAGCGTATGCTGACTTCGTATGACAGGAGGTGGACCGACGACCCCAGGCACCTCGGTCAGCGGCGCGAAGCAGGTTGAGAACATGCAGACCGGGAGCGCCGATCACCTGGACTTGAATTACCGCAAGTCGGGCGAGTAGCCTGAGTTGGAGTGTGCTCTTTTGCATATAGGAGTATCCACAACGTATGCGCACTCATCTATGCTTCCACTCAGCCTTCTGCTTGTTTGCAAATGCATTCATCCCGATCTTCTGATCCTCACTCCCAAAAAGCCCGTGGAAAACCCTCCGTTCGAAGTCCACACCTTCCCGTATGCCTAAGTCCTGGCTCTTGTTCACGACCTCTTTGCACGCCTTCACAGCAATGCGACTGTACCCCGCAATCGTCTCAGCCGTATCCAAAGCTCCCTCCACACAAGCCTCAGGTGTCTCGAACACCCGTGCTGCCAAGCCCCAAGCATAAGCATCCTGTCCGCTGAAGGTTTTCCCTGTGAGAATGAGCTCCATAGCCTTGCTCTTGCCGATCGCCCTCGTCAGTCTCTGACTCCCGCCCGCGCCCGGAATGATTCCAAGCTTGATCTCCGGTTGCCCAAAGTTCGCCTTCTCGCTGCAGTACAAAATATCGCACATCATCGCCAACTCGCATCCTCCACCCAATGCATGACCGTTCACGGCACTGATGACAGGCTTCTTGATGGTGTTGGGGAGCTCCGACCAGGATTCGATGAAATCGTTGCCGTAGGCGTCTCCGAACTCTTTGGGCGCCATCTATTTGATATCGGCTCCGGCTGCGAAGGCTTTGTGGGAACCAGTCAGGACGATCGCGCCGATGGTGGAGTCGCGGTCGAATTCTTTGAGAGAGGCATTGAGTTCCTTGATCAGCGGAGTGAAGAGTGCGTTCAGGGCTTTTGGTCTCGAGAGCTCAACTGAATAGCGTGGTCAGTCAGGCAAGTGGATTCTGTTGTCGTCGAGTTTCTCCCTACTTAAGCCTACGCCTGTGCGAGGAGTTGAAACCTTGATGTACTCATAGCTTCCTCCCGTTGCGCTTGAGTATCTGGCCCGCAATGGAGCGACGAACCTGCTCGCTGCAGGAGCAAGTGGCCTCACCCGGGCTGCCAACATTGTGGTGAAGACTTTTTGGGCAATAGATTCGAAATGTGTTCCTCCAATGTGCTCATGTTGAAGTTTCAAGCTTCAATGTTTCATGGGATGGCTGACCTCGGCAACTCAAGCCTGTGTTATGTCAGCCGCCGGTAGATCATCGGGCTTTCGACTGTCATTTCAGTTTTCCGCCTGTAAAAAGGTTCAGCCCTGCGGCACAAGTATTAGCCACGTTGAACTGCAGGGTCGCGTCGCGATCGTTTGCCTCCTGCCCAACTTTCTGCCTGGTCCCGTCAAAAGACCATCACAATACACTGCGCGGTCGTGCAGCCCAATAAATAACAACCATCATGGATTCCGAACCGCCAGCAGATACGCCATTCGCCGCAGTGACGGCCCATTCCAACAAATTGGCCCGCGTACGCATTCATGCCTGTCGCCAAAGACAACCGCGAAGACATGGTAAAGACCAAGACAACTAACACCTTCATCCAGACATATCAAACCTACCTGGACAAATCTACACCCTTCACCGCATACCGATGGGCCGGCACCGGTGTCCTTTTCCTCCTCTTCGCCTTGAGGATCATTTTTGCGCAAGGATGGTACATCGGTCAGCAGTCACGCGAGCAAGGACTACACATGCGGCCGAAATGCTGACAGCGCTCCAGTCGCCTACTCCCTCGGTATCTACCTCCTCAACCTCTTCCTCGCCTTCATCTCCCCTAAGTTCGACCCCTCCCTCGAACAAGATACGGACATGGAGGACGGTGTACCCGCGGGCCAAGCCTCCTCTCTCCCCACAAAGAACAACGAAGAGTTCAAGCCCTTCGTGCGAAGACTGCCGGAGTTCAAGTTCTGGCATGCAGCGACACGCGCGATCGGACTCGCGTTTTTGTGCAGTTGGAGCCAGATCTTCAATCTGCCGGTGTTCTGGCCGGTCTTGGTGGTGTACTGGTTGGTCTTGGTGTTTCTGACGATGAGGAGGCAAATACAGGCTATGATCAAGTACCGGTATGTCCTGTCTTGTTTGGGAGTGCACGAGGCTTGGCAGAGACTCACAAATTCGGCAGGTACGTCCCGTGGGACTTCGGCAAGACGAAGTACAGCGCGAAATAGTGTGGCAGTTGCGCGACTGTCCAGAGTAATGCATTACTGTCATGAGTGAGCGGTTTCATGGAGTTTTAGGACTTGTACGAATGGAAAGCATTTGCATTTGCTATCATCACCAAAATCATACCTGCTGGCCTGGTCTCTTGCTGCCGAAGTATCTCCATGCTGGGGGAGATTTCGTCACGTCTCACGCCCGGTATGCTCAGCAGATGGCCCAAATGAGATCTAAGGAGTTTGGCGTCCCTCGAAGACTGCAGGAAAAATTGCAGTACCGTTCGCATGGGAGCACGCTGCAGCATAACTGACGTTTTTGGACAAGTATCGACAGTCGCCGTTTCTGTCGGACGCGGTAGCACCTGCAAAACCAGGCTGGATATGTGGGTGGCATTGTCTGGGTAGAGTCAAGATCGGCTTGCAGGCCTTCTCCCACAAATACCGGCCTGGCGGCTATGGAAATATGCCAAAGTACTGCACCTTCCGCTCGGCCACGACTGCCCGTGTTCTCTCGCCTCTCGTCGGCCGAGAGCGGTGATTGCTCGGACGCATTGCCGTCAGTCAAATCGCAGAGGTGAAGGTCGAGGAGTGCTAAGTTCTTGCGCTGTGATTGGTCGAATGGGGAGACATCCCCTTTGGGGAAGGCTTCTGGTGCCCTCGGTCAACAGCTTCGGCGTGCTCCCTAGCATGATGCATGACAACACATTGCGGGTCATTCCGTCTGCGGTCGTCAACTTGCGGGGAGAAGCCCACGAAAAGCAACCCCTGTCATGCGGTATCATAACTGTCAGCAGTTGCACTGTTTTCCTGAGCCTGCTTGACGAGGTTGGAGACCCGATGATGGCCGATGCCCAGCTGTCTACGGAGCATCCTCACCCGTCGCGTTTAAACTTCGCCCGGTACCTGCTCGACAATGCCCCCGTGCATCCTTCTTCCGTCTCTGAGAGGCTGTCTGGCCATTAGCGTGCACCCTGCAGCACCATCTGCATCCCTTTTTCTCCGCCAACCTTGACCCGCAGCACCTCCGTCTTCACCACACCGTCGCGCCCGACTTCTAGCACCTCGCCGCTTCTCCGGCTCAAACGCCTGCTGGTCTCAAGCCAGATGGAGCATGTGCCCTGCTTGATAGGCCAGCAGAACGCCATCTGACCCGCCGGCGTCGTCGTACGCAACAGCGACATGGCGGGGCGCGAGGAGTGGGGTCTCCGTTGACTGGGACGCGCCTGCTGCAAGCGGCAGTATTGCGTGCATGGCCGGTGCCATTGGATCTCGACCAGCGATGCACATTGACAACACACGTATCGCTGCCCGGCCTGCGTCCTCACATGTCCCTGCGGCGCGAGGCCATCAGGCACGAGCTGGGGTGAGCACCTCCCATTCTACTCTTTTCTTTCAGCCATCCCTTGCTTCCTTCCCTACAAACTCACATGCCATTTCTCTGTCTTCACCACTCTCATCAGCTGGGCACGCGAGCTCAGCAGACATCTTAAGCGATGTCTTCTCCTATCTCCTCCTTGTACCACCGCCTGGCGGGCCCACTCCTTCAGCTGTCCACTGCACCTATCCTGCTCGGCGTGGTACTCATCGCCTACTTCATCCTGTCCTACACCGACCTCAGCCTCTTCCGCAAAGTATGCAATGCTGCCGTCCACTACAGCACCTTCGCTTACAATTGCTTCCTCAAACCGCATACTGGAGACGGCACGGGAAACCAGCAAGATGCCCTCGAGAGCTTCTACAAATCTCAGGCCCAGATCTACGATGTCACGAGGACGAGGCTGTTGCAAGGACGGGAAGACATGCTAGCTCTGGTTGCCGCTCAGGTCAAG
>DAHZQE010000301.1:0-6044 GCA_027409005.1 Ferrimicrobium sp.
GATTGGCACATACGAATACTACGCTACTGTGGGCCTGCCCCAATTCTCCACCCCACACGCGATCGAGAATCTAGAGCGGCAAGGTCGGTCATCATGAGCTATCTGCCCGAATATGTATGAAACAAATCTGGTATATTATAGTTATAGCCCAAGCGCATCTCAGGAAGATACGGCGGCTAGAGCCTGGCAATTCCCCAGCTAGCTTTTCTCCAAGTTAAATTTCGCAAAACAGACATCTCGATTGCAGGCTGTTGAATGACAACCACGATATTGCAGTTTGACACCTCCTTCCGAGCCTTGTCGGCCACTTCGTGCATCTCACGCTTCCTCAAAGTCGAAACGATTGTGTACGCGGTGGAGGATTGCATGTGGGCCGACGTTTCTGATAAGGCCGACTAGCGCCCTGGGAATAGATTGCCAGACGCGCACCGCCACCATGAAAAGGAGAGGCTGGCGAGGTCTAAAATCGGTTCTGAATGTGGAATGATAAACTTGCATAGTATGAAGAATATGGGGCGACTCACGCAATCTGTTCCAAGCTTTTGTGCTCCGACTAGTGCAAGGGCATCATCTGATATCTCCGATACAGGACTTGAAGAAGTCATGTAGAGCACACCCGCCAGTGCCAACGAGGACCAAGCCATTTGCTGAACGGAGAAACGATGGATAAATTTCCCTTCCCGATAAACCAAGGAAGGACGTGTAGGAAGGAGGCGTAAAGAGGTATCGTGCGAATGTCATCTGAGTTGGCTCAGACCATCGGCCTCTCTGCTCTGGATGTACAGGAAAAGTTGCGCTGCGGCTGGCATTGCAGGTAGTCGGCGCTTCTTAGCTGACCCAACAATAGATGTGTTCAGTTGGTGTTCTCAGGAAATCGAGGGGCCGTTGATCGCGGCTCTGTTGTACCATGAATTCCGCTTCCACGCAGGCACCATCTTGGAAAATATACATGGTTCACATGAGGGCATTTGCTACCGGGGTTTTGATTCGATACGCCTCCTAAGATCTGTACGAATTCTTGAGAGGTGGCGATACAATTGGTCAGACATCAGTTACTCATGTTCTTTCCACATACATTCGGAGACCAGCTTGCTATATGTTCCTCCCTCTCCACTGTCCAGCGCAGGCTTCAATGCTGCTAGTGTACGCTGTACTCCTAAGGCATCAATAGCACATATATAAGCCATTTACAACACGAAATATACTTCCAATGTGCTCCCCTCGAACAAGTGAACACATGAGATTCGAACAACCTCTGCACAGCAAAGCCTTGGTCTCGCGGGCAAACACGCTCAGCCAAGCAAGATGATAAGGCTTCAAGAATACAAGGAGATACCTTTGACAGTGGGAGGGACTTTGATGAAAACGACTAAACGAGAGGATGGCTCGAGTGTTGTTCGGTTTCCAAGTTTCCATATTGCATCGCCTCCATGCGCAGGTGGTCTTGCTGGGATGATGAAGTGGACAAGATGTGAGTAATTACGTCAAGGGCGCAGGTGGGGTTCAAGTTGGGTTTTGGGCAAGCGTCTCGATTGCGCAGAAGGTAGGTACAGCTCGGGTCAGGCGTCCCATTGGCTTCCAACTTACACCTCTCCCTCCGATGTCTCTCCAACGACCATACACTTTATTCCTACAGGACAAGGCCAAAACCCGGAAAATCAGCACCGCTCCCTTATTCACATCCAATACTGACAATCCGACCTCCAACCTCCGCTTCTAAATCAACTCCAGCTCTCGGTTACAGCCGCTCCGCGCACAAGCAGATCAACCATCCGGCAGAACGTCAAGGCAGCTCGCAATCATGGCACCGGTCACCAGTGACGAACACTTCGACGCCGCCGCCAAGTCCCTCAACCATATCACCGACGAGGCTGCCAAGCATGGCTCCGACCCGAAGCTGCACCTGCACGTGCCGGGCAACCATGAGAAGGCGCACGCGATGTTCCGGGCTGTCTTCCCGTATGACAGCATGCAGGACTTCGAGTCGCAGTGGCACCTGGGCAACTATGTCATCGACCGGCAGACGGGGCAGAAGAGCTTCGAGCCGATGAGCGTGTATGTGCGGCTCGGCATGCACCTTCTGTATTATGGCAATGAGCAGGAGAAAGCGCTGCACTGGAAAAAAACGCAGAACTTGCTGCGGGAGCAGACCGAGAAGATGGGTCGCCAGTACGACAGTCCCAAGTCGAAGGACCACATCAAACCCTTCATCGAGAGCTTCGAGTTGCAGGACTCGATGGCCGAGATGGTGCAGCCTGACCCGACCAAATATAACACCTTCAACGAATTCTTCGCTCGTGAGATCAAGGAATCTGCGCGCCCGATCGCCGAGCCAGATAACGACAAAGTCTTCAGCAGCCCCGCCGATTGTCGCCTGACCGCCTTCCCCACCGTGGACATGGCGACCAAGTACTGGATCAAAGGTTTCGGATTCACGATACCGCGCCTGCTGGGAAGTGAGGAAGTCGCGCGCCACTTCGACGGCGGCAGCATTGTCATTGCACGCCTCGCCCCACAAGACTACCATCGCTGGCACGCCCCAACGTCGGGCCACGTGGAGAGCATCACGGACATCCCAGGCAGTTACTACACCGTGAATCCGCAAGCGATCAACGAGCCAGGAACGCTGGATGTGTTCTGTGAGAATCGCCGATCTGTCATGCTGCTACGGCGGCAGGTCACAGGCTCCCCGATCGCCATTATAGCTGTCGGCGCCATGTTGGTCGGGAGCATCAAGTACAACCCTGGCATACAGCAGGGCGTGGACGTGCGGCGTGGCCAGTGTCTCGGCGCGTTTCAGTATGGCGGGTCGACGGTCATTTTGCTTTTCCCCAAGGGAGAAATCGTGCTGGATGAGGATCTGGTGAAGCACTCCACAGAGCTTAAATGCGAGACCTTGATGAGAGTGGGGTGGAGAATTGGGGCAGGCCCACAGTAGCGTAGTATTCGTATGTGCCAATCGGGTTGGGAAGATAGAGAGGATACTGCCCGACGAAGCTTGGCAGGATGAAAGGCTGCCGGGAATGGCGTTGAAAAGGGTTGTGTGGTATGTGTGATGCCTGCGCAGGTTCAGGTCCTTTTATCTAGGTAGTTTCCCAAAGTTCCCCCGCTGTCCTTTAAGGCGACCTGCATCAATCATAGCCTCGCGAGTCTCGTCGGGGTTGGTAAAAATCATCATTCCGTCGCTTGCCTCGGCCATCTGGAGTCCTTGACCTCTGTCTCTGTACCCTCGGTGGTGAACGCGATCGGGAGCGAGCGTCATCGTACCCACTCCGGCGCTCGCGCCAGCTGCGTTCTTTCCGCCTCTCCCTCGATCGGGATCGCGAGCAACTGCTCTCCTCCCTCCGTCGAACCCAAGCCTTGTCTCGACATTTCGATCGCGACCGCGACCGCGAGTCGTGATGGCGTCGATGTCGATGACGATGCCTCCTCTCCCCGTGTGCATCTGGAGACCTTGATCTTGACCTCCGCCGCTGCCACTTAGGCCACCCTTCGGCGTTGTCCCTCCGACTGCTCCCTCTTTTATTCCCCATTTCTTCATTCTCCCGCCGGCGCTTCCCATTTAACTCACCCCGTTGCGTCCCTACTGGCTCCAAATTCGCATTTCCCGCAACTGTCTCCGGCGCCGGAAGCCCTAGGGCGCGTGCCATTGCCTCTGCCTCCGCTGCTTTCACACCCCGTCGTTCCTCTTCCCGCGCCAAGCGTTCCTTTTCTTCACGCTGCTCAGGCGTTAGATCCGCATCCTCGCTGCGCGCGTACCAGTTGAGATCGCGATTCTTCTGCCATCGGCCAACGGGGGCTTTAAGCGAATGGCCCAGGTAATTCTCACGATGGGCGGAGGATTTGACGTCGTCCCAACTAAACTCAACACCACCACGGGAGCCAGACTTGCGTACAGTTTGAAGAAGGTCCATCTTGCCTGAGTGTGAATCTGTGTTGATAGCTGTGGGGATAAAGTTGACGGAGAAGGCGAGCTTGTCGAGAATGTGTGGCTGGAGACGTGGGGTGGAGGTGTGGCTGAGAAAGTTGGGCTTGGAGCTTTAATACGTGGCTTTGAAAGTGAAGATGAGAAAACGTTGCTATGCGCCATTGAATCCTGCCCTCTACATCCACTTCCGCGACGATGCCGTGGCAGCACTGGGCGCTGACGGTGCTAGCCGCTACTGCAACGGCTGCCACCGAGTCGTCCTCTATCTTCACGCCTGCCTCCAATGCTTCTCTCCTCTGGGGACCATACCGGCCCAACCTCTACTTCGGCGTGCGACCACGCCTGCCCAAGTCTCTCAGCACGGCGCTGCTATGGGGTCGAGTGGAAGACTTCACCACCGTATCAAATAACATCCGCTACACGTGCGAGCAGCATGAAGGTATGGCTGGCTACGGCTGGGATGCCTTTGACCCACGTATCGGCGGTGTGCAGACGGTGCGCGATCGTGGCAACGGTATCGACATCGAGACCAGCTTTGTAAAGCTGGATGATGGCAGGGCGTGGGGTGCGCGCATCCGAGGGACGCCGCGCGAGGACGCCGAGCCTGGGGTGGGTAGCCAGGGCGGTGTACATCAGATGAAGACGTCCGTGTGGCTCACCGTGGGTGTGGAAGGTCTGGGCGCGATCGAGGTGCGAGATTTTGACGACTCTGAAGCCGATGAGATCGGGTGGGTGGGTGATTTGGTCTTCGACGGCCAGACGCCTGACTTGGGAGACTTTCGTCTCACTATCACTGAGGCTAGTTCGAGCAACGCGCATCCCATGCATAGCCACCCGTCGTACAGCGAGAAACCGTTGGATCGCACATTCGTGCACAGTGTCCAGGTTCCGGAGGAGGCGCTCTGGCAGAGCAAACGTGAGACCCCCACTCCTTCTGCGGGAATTGCTTCATGCTGATTCTGACACCCAAGCCATGTTCTCGCAGCCCTGATATTCTCTTCCATAAAGTCTACTATCGATGCTTATGTTAAGGAGTACACGCAAGAGTCTATGCCACCACCTTGGCAGACCTACACCATCAAGCACTTGCCCGGCCAGGGCAATTTTCACATGGTTCAGAAAGTCTTTGAAGGCCCTTTCGAGTTTGATATTCTCTACAAACCCGCTGCTGCTAATGGCTCTACCACGTCGCAAGACCTCACCGAGGCCATCGAGCACGCAGTTCTGGCCTTCGACGAGAAGTATCTTGCTGTACTAGCCCCGCAAGCCCCATTTGATCGCGACCCAGATTACCTCCGCTTCAGCAAGAGCCTCTTCAGCAACCTTGTCGGTGGAATTGGCTATTTCTATGGTGATCAGCTCGTCGATCGTTCCTATGACCCCGCCTATGAAGAGGAAAATGAGGGTTTCTGGCTCGAGACAGAGGAGGCACGGGCCGCAGGCAAGCAGAAGCTAGAAGGCCCCTATGAGCTCTTCACTTCCATTCCCTCGCGCCCATTTTTCCCTCGTGGATTCTTGTGGGATGAGGGTTTTCACCTCCTGCCCATCGTTGATTGGGACGCCGAGCTCGTGATGCAGATCGTCGGCAGCTGGTTCGCCACCATGGATGAAGACGGCTGGATCCCGCGTGAGCAGATCCTGGGCTCTGAAGCGCGCAGCAAAGTCCCGCCAGAGTTTCAAGTGCAATACCCGCATTACGCAAACCCGCCGACACTCTACATGGTGCTCACTGCGCTGCTGGATAAAGTAGGCCGAGAAGGAAAGGACTCAGACAAGCACCAATCCGTCGCTGACAATTATGCTAACTCCGCAACACTACGCACCTGGCTGAGGCAACTCTACCCTCTCCTCCAACGCAATTTCGAATGGTACCGCAAAACGCAATGGGGTGATCTAAAGTCATATGACCGAGGCTCCATATCCTCTTCAAAGGAGGCATACCGTTGGCGTGGTCGCTCTCCTTCCCACGTCCTTCCGTCCGGTTTAGATGACTACCCGCGCTCCCAACCTCCGCACCCGGGTGAGCTGCATACCGACCTTATCAGCTGGATGGGCATGATGGCCGGGGCCTTGCGCCGCATAGCGGCTTTCGTTGACGAAGCGGACGACGCGGAGC
>DAHZQE010000323.1:0-7259 GCA_027409005.1 Ferrimicrobium sp.
AAGACCACACCCTTGGCCGTACCTGGGCGCTGCCGGTGTGTGACGATGCCAGCCACGGTCACCTTGGCTCCATCATCCAACGCCCCCAAGCCGTCAGAGCGTACGATATCCGATCGACTCAAGGATGAACGCAGAAGCTCCATCGGATGACCCTTGGTCACAAAGCCCAGCGCGTGTGACTCCATAAGCTGTCGTTCGGCCTCGGTGAGAACTTCAAAAGTGGGTTGACTTCCATTAGCGACGATATCAGAGAGCCCTCTACGGTCTCGCACCACCTCTCCGCTCTGCCAAATCACCGACCGTCGGTGTTGGCCGAAACAGTCAAACGCCCCTGCCTTTGCAAGGTTGATTACTTGGAGCTCGCTGAGTGGAACACGGTCGAGTACCCCCCTCCAAGAGGTATAGGGACCGCCTTCGATGATCGCCTGGGCCTTCTTATCTCCGACACCGCGTATGGTGTCAAGTCCGACTCGGAGAAAGACCTCGCCATCGTAAACCTGTAGGTCAGTCGATGCAGATCCTCGATTTACATCCGGGGGCAATGCAGCAACTCCATGTCGCGCAGCATCTCGCAGCAACGTCTGAGGTGACCAAAATCCCATCGGCTGCGAACGCAAGATCCCTGCATAAAACGCCGCTGGGTAGTGAAGCTTGAACCATGCGCTGATATAGACGAGATAGGCAAAGGAGGCGGCATGACTCTCAGGAAAGCCGAAATTCGCAAAGGCAGCGAGCTTTTGGTAAATCTCCTCCTTCGCTAGATCATCGACCCCGTTCGCCTCCATGCCAGCGAAAAGACGCCGTTTGAGTCGCTCCATGCGCTCAGTCGACCTCCGAGAACTCATCGCCTGTCGAAGCTCGTCCGCCTGCGACGGGGAGAATCCAGCCACATCCATCGCCATCTGCATGAGTTGCTCCTGGAAAAGGGGCACCCCCAAAGTCTTGGAGAGCGAACGTTCGAGCAGTGGATGAGGATAGGTAACCGCCTCCTCTCCGCTCCGACGGCGGAGATAGGGATGAACCGACCCGCCTTGGATTGGCCCTGGTCTGATAAGCGCTACTTCGACCACAAGATCATAAAAACATGTCGGCTTGAGTCGTGGCAACGTCGCCATCTGTGCACGCGACTCGACCTGAAAAAGACCGATGGAATCAGCATGTTGCAACATCACATACACCTGTTCCTCCTGGGGTAACAGGGCGATGTCGACCGTCACTCCATAGGCGTCCTTCACAAGATCGACCATCTCGTGGATCGCGCCTAGCATACCCAGACCAAGGAGGTCGAACTTCACTAGCCCCATCTGAGCACAGTCGTCCTTGTCCCACTGCAAGACGCTGCGGTCCAGCTTGCGTGCCCATTCGACTGGGCATACCTCGATGATAGGACGATCGCAGATCACCATTCCCCCTACATGCAGACCTAGGTGTCGAGGTGTGTATTCGAGGTCGAGCGCGACCTCGGCGATGTCCGCCGGGACCTCGAGTAGCGGGTGTCCACGATGATCACGCGCCTCAAATGAGGCACGTAACGAACCACGTCGTTCAACCTGGCGTGACCACCGATCGATCTCTATCAACGGAACGCCATACACACGCGCCGTATCTCGAAGAACCGAGCGTGCTCGGTAGGTGATCAGGCTAGCTACCTGGGCGGCGTACTCTCTACCATAACGCCGATAGACATACTGCAGCACCTCTTCACGTCGGCCACTCTCAATATCGACATCGATGTCAGGCGGACCATCACGCTCTGGAGAGAGAAAGCGTTCGAATAGAAGCCCAAGAGCCACAGGGTCGGCATTGGTGATACCAAGTGCATAGCAGACGGCAGAATTGGCCGCTGAACCCCGACCTTGGCAGTAGATCCCTTCCCTTCGACAAAAATCGACCAGATCGGCTACCACCAAGAAGTAGCCGGCAAAACCCAATGTATCGATAATCTCGAGCTCGTAAGCGAGTTGGCCATAGGCTCCTGGGATGCGCTCAGCATCCGCGGAACCATAGCGCTTCGGTGCGCGTTCAAAGGTAAGGTGGCGGAGCCATGAGATATCTGTCTCGCCTGCTGGAGCAAGCGAACGTGGTAGGCCCGGGGCAATGAGGTGCAACGGGAAACGACAACGCTCCATCACCTCAACGGTCTGTGCCACGACGCCAGGATAACGCACAAAATGCAACCGCTGCTCCCTTGGCGTTCGCAATCGGGGTACCCCAGCACTCGGAAGATATCCATCGAGCTCGGCAAGTTTGGAGTTTGATCGAATAGCTGCCGCTACTGTAGCTCGTAGCTGACCGCGACTATTTAGGGCATGCACATTCTGTGTTGCAACAAGTGGAAATCCACGCTGAACAGCGAGTTCAGCCAAGAAATCTGCTCGAATCGTATCCAATGGATCGCCATGATCGTTGATCTCAATGACTAATGCATCATGACCGAAACGTTCCTCCAACTCGTTCAATCGATGTCGAGCTGCCTTGGGTCCCTGTTCGATGAGGGCACGCGAGAGTGGACCCTTACGGCATCCAGTCAACACAACCCAACCGTCATGTGGTTGATTTGTGGCCAGCTGATCGAGCGACAACGAGAAGACTCCTTTAGATCCCCCACGAAGGTGTGCCTCGGCAATCGTACGCGAAAGCGCCTGATAACCCTCGATCGAGGCTGCGAGAACGAGCAGGTGCTCTCCTTTCGGATCAGGTGTCGCGGTGCGGACCTCGGCATCACCAAGCGTCAACTCAGCTCCGATAATCGGCTGGATCCCCAGCGATCGCGCAGCTGTCAAAAATCGAGGCACACCGTAGAGACCATTATGGTCGGTGAGCGCGATCCCAGCGAGGCCGGCTTGGCTCGCAGCAACAACGAGATCCTCTGGCGAAACGACACCGTCGAGAAAGCTGAAATAGCTGTGCGCATGCAGCTCTGCATAGGCGGGTTCTCGATCGTCGCTGAGATTAGATTGCGTTGAATCTAAGTCGCGAACTCGCTGGATCGGTTGTTCTAGCTCTCGGTAGGATGGCATTGTCTACCCAAAATCCCCTTCAAGCCACCAACGCTGCGCCTCCCTCATCACGAGCACTACCCTCTGCGGAGTCATCAGCATAAGTCGTACATAGCGTCGCCGGCGACGTTCCCACCAGCGTTCAACGACAACCCAGGGACCAAAACACGCTGATATCCTAAGCTCCTCACGACCAAGGACTAGTATCGCGGGCTCAACCATCATGATGCCATCTCCACATACCTCAACTGGAGTACCAAGAGCATCGAGGAGCCGGACCTCACGAGGGTGTTGATACACCAAACTTGGAGCAGCGCCCGGTAGATGGCCAGGCCAAGGAGCCTGATGATCCTCCGAAAGCTGTGGAGACGGCCATCGGCCGCTCCAGGGGATCCAGGCACCCTGCTCTCGCAGGGAACGACCTCCTTGCATAGCAGGCACCAACACACGATCATCGCCATACAGCATCGCCACACGAGTCAAGGTTGCAAGAATCGCCGACTCCTTCAGCTCCTGGCGATCAAATGTCAACTGACGGCGACGCACCGATGACCATTGCAACGGTTCTATACGTGCCTCGATCAACGTATCGCGGTGTGGCCGAGACGCCTGCTCGAACCATCGGAGTCGAGCTATCAACTCAGTCGCACTCGCCCCATCAAGGACCTCCACCATCTTGGTCAACTCTCCCGTCGTCGTGACGAGCGTGATACACGCCTTCACCAACACGAGACCACGCTGTTCGGCGGCGCGCAAGAGAAGATCTAGGGGCTGCATTAAGCGGAAAGAGATTCGCTCTGGGGTATCATCGTCGAAAACCTCAGTCGTGCACATGATGATCTCCGTCGGATCATCACCAACAACCGCAAGATCGATATCGAGACGGCAGAGACGATACCAGAACAGCCCTCGACCACCAAACCGTGCAGCTACCACACTCTCATCGAGGTATTGAAAATCACCGACGTACTCCATGCCAACCTCGCGCAACAACCCCGACATCGACGCCGGGAGCAGCTCATCGACCCTACGCTCGCCCACGAAGGCCATGGACTCCCCTGGAGGCACTCGACACCCGAGACCCACCGCTACCGATGCGGCAAAAAGAGAGTCAGCAATCCCAAGTGCGATACTCAGTTGTGGGTAAGACTGGGTCAGTGATCTGCCCACCTCCTCGATGGCGTTCACAACCCGTGCCTCGGTTCCAAAGTATCGAGTCATCGCCAGTAACGGAGCTACCAACGCACGGTTGTTCTGACGGAAATAGGGGGAGACGGAATCAAACATCTGCTGAAGTCGCGCAAGCCATTGCTCCTCTCGGTGGTCATCACGTTCTCGCAACTCCAAGGTGGGGCATCGCGCTATCGCCTCAGACGAACGCATGCCAACTACCACACCACGTCGAAGCGCTGCTTGGGCAACCTCGATGATTTGGCCACGACCCACGATGGCGACGCAATCCTCCTGTGTTGCATCTACCGCAAGCAGCGAAAGACCGTTGACATGAAGGACGACCATGCGCCTAGGAGCTGTCAGAATCAACGAGCCACCGATGTTGACGTGCTCGTCCTTAGCCCATGCTCCTCTACCACAAGATGCAAGGTCGGGGATCCAAACGGGAACTCCATCGTCGGCACACTCCAGCCAAGTTCCTCAACGATTAGCGTCACATCAGGTGGAGAACTGCGAAGATGCGAGGAGCGATCGATGGCACGATCGCGATCGATCACCACCAGCGCGCTCTTACGCTCTCTGGCTCGCGCTACCAAACGGTGCCAGTGACGATCGATGATAGCTGCATCGAACACAACAACGTCGAAGGCGGATACAAGCAGAGCGATCACCTGTGCCGTCTCTACTCCATCATCAACCAACACAACACGCGAAAGGTCCCAACCAGCCTGTGCCAAAGCCACGACACCCAGGTCACGAAGGCCCACGAGGGCGATAGCAAAACCTGTTTGTGACGTCAAGCTGAGCATCTCGATTACCGCCGTATGGGATCCGACACCACTCACCATGGTGACCGCACCCGTCACCAAGCCCCCTTTCGACACAAGTGATGCATACTCAGCCTTAAGTGGCAATTGTGTCGACGGCTGGTAAGCGGTCGCTTGGAGAAGCGAGGAGATGGGCGGTAGCGTCATCTCTCCATAGTAGTACATTTGTTCGTTTTTCTGACGCATGCCGTTGTGCTCATACCGCGACCTCATGATGAATGGAGTGTTGCTAGCGAAGATCATCAAGAAAGATCTGCTAAGGTTGCGCTATGGAGAACACCCTCCTCGACTCTTACGCAATCTCGAGCAGCTTCGATGAGATACTTGCAGGACCAGGGCTACCACGTCCAGGATGTGCCGAACTCTACAGCGCTCTGCAAGAGCTAAGTGAGGTTGAGTTCGAGCAACGCTGTCAGGAACGAGATCTCTCCTTCCGGGATCGCGGAGTTACTTACTCATTCGCAGGGATGGAGGCGCCCTTTCCGCTTGACCCGATCCCAAGGATCATCTCGTCCGAGGAGTGGGCACACCTCGAGGTCGGCATCGTCCAGAGAGTGCGTGCGCTCGAGGCCTTCCTCGACGACATCTTCACCCAGCAGCGAATCTTCGAAGACCGTATCATCCCTCGCCGTCTTGTCCTCTCATCCCCACTTTTTATTCGCCATGCCTATGGGCTCACACCCGCAAATGGTGTCCGGATCCATATCTCGGGCATGGATGTCGTCAGGGGTCGCGATGGCACGCTCATGGTGCTCGAGGACAACCTAAGAACCCCCTCCGGGGTGTCCTATGTTCTCGAGAATCGACGAAGCATGACCCGCATCTTCCCCGAGTTCTTTCGTGGCCACCGAGTACGACCTGTAGCGAACTATCCGACTGAACTCTTGCGCGCCCTTGTCATGGCTGCACCTCACACTGCAACCTCGGATCCAAAGGTCGTACTTCTCACGCCTGGCATTCACAATGCCGCCTACTTTGAGCACACTTTCCTCGCCCGACAGATGGGGGTTGACCTCGTCGAGGGTAATGATCTGACCTGTCGAGATGGGGTCTGCTACTTGCATACCACCGCAGGAGATCAAAGGGTCGACGTCATCTATCGAAGAATCAGCGATGACTACCTCGACCCGCTCTACTTTGAACCCTCCTCTCTCCTCGGCGTCCCGGGCCTGCTTACCTGCGTGCGCGCAGGTAACCTAACTATCGCAAACGCAATCGGCAACGGCGTCGCAGACGACAAGCTCACCTACACCTACGTTCCGGACATGATTCGCTACTACCTAGGAGAGGAGCCGATACTAGCAAACGTCCCTACCTATCGGCTTGAGGATCCTGAAGTGCGTGCATGGGTGCTAGAACGACTCGACCAGCTTGTGCTCAAGCCAGTCGACGCTTCAGGTGGCACTGGTATCGTCATCGGACCCGATGCCGACGAAGCTACCCTCACGGCTGTGGGTGATGCCATACTCGCGCACCCACGCGGATGGATAGCCCAGGAGGTCGTCCGACTCTCAACCTGCCCGACCAAGGTTAATGAAGGGATCGAACCACGACATATTGACCTGCGTCCGTTCGCCATCAACCAGGGTGATCGCATCTGGGTGCTACCTGGCGGACTCACTCGAGTTGCCCTCCCTAAAGGGTCGCTCATCGTGAACTCATCACAGGGCGGAGGATCCAAAGACACCTGGGTACTTGATGCCTCCGCCAAAAGCGTTGATCTTCATGCACCCATGAATAACAGTTCTGCAACCCCAGCGAGGCAGCCCACCACGGGAGATCACCCGTTACAAGTCGCCAAACAGCAGGAGCAATGACATGTTAGTTCGCATAGCGGAATCTCTCTTCTGGTTGGGTCGCTACCTAGAGCGTGCAGACGATACTGCGCGTATCCTAGAGGTGCATCTCAACCATGAACTTGAATCTGGCTCGGCTAGCCCACAAACTTCCTTCCTCTCAACCCTCGGTTTCGACGAGTTTGAAGCTGGTGAGGCCGACTCCGCAACTCTCTTTGCAACTCTAGGTTTCTCCACCGAACACCCAAATTCAATCGCATCCTCAATCGTAGCCGCAAGAAGAAACGCCGGTGGGCTCCGAGAGCTTCTCCCCAGCGAAGTCTACGAGGCGATCAACATCGCTGATCGACTCCTGGTTAAGATGCCTCGCCGTAGTACCTCGCTTTCGGAGTTCTTTCGCTACGTACGTCTCGCCCACGAACGAGTTGCTATCACGATAGGTCTCCTCGACGAGAGCTTTCCTC
>DAHZQE010000336.1:0-5337 GCA_027409005.1 Ferrimicrobium sp.
GCGTTGTCCTTTTCGCCTTCGCCGATGATAACGGTACCATCCATGGAGACTACATCTAGAACGCTGCGCATCGCGTTTACAGCTGCTCCGTCGGCTGACTCTTTTTGACCACGTCCCACCCATTGGGTTGAGGCGAGCGCAGCGGCCTCGGTGACGCGGACTAGGTCGAGGGCAAGGTTGCGATCGGGAGGCGAATTGTCGAGCATCTAAAGTATGGTAGTGGATGCCTCTCTGGGCTCGGTCAACACTTACGTTTCTTGATGATTTCGAGACGAGCACTAGACTAGAGGTCTATGACACGCTTTGATGAGTGGGTTGCGAGCTATGATCGCGCTCCAAAGAGACATGACCGTTTCGAGACGCTGTCTGGGATCGAGCTGGCTCCTGTTTATACCAGCCGGGGCGCCATCGGGTCTGTTTCGGAGCTTCCGGACGATGAGGAGCTTCCTGGTAGTTACCCGTATACCAGGGGAATATATGCGAGTGGATATCGGACCAAGCTATGGACGATGAGGATGTTTGCTGGGTTTTCTTCAGCTGCCGAAACTAATGAGCGTTTTCGAGAGCTTTTGGATGCTGGGGGAACGGGGCTATCGGTAGCTTTTGACTTGCCGACGCTGATGGGACGGGATTCAGACGATCCGAAGTCGTTGGGTGAGGTCGGTAAATGCGGTGTCGCCATCGACACCTATGACGACATGGAGACTCTATTTGAAGGTATTCGCCTTGGAGAGATTACCACCTCAATGACCATCAACTCTCCAGCTGCCTTCATTCTCGCCTCCTTTGTCGCAGTTGCTGAGACAAGCGGTGTGCCGAGGAGAGAGTTAGGCGGCACCCTGCAGAACGATATCTTGAAGGAGTATCAGGCGCAAAAGGAGTACTATTTCCCCCCACGCCCATCGATGCGTCTGGTACGCGATACTATGACCTTCGCAGCCGCAGAGATGCCAAAGTGGCACCCACTTTCAGTCTCGGGATATCACATTCGAGAGGCAGGTTCGACAGCCGCTGAGGAGCTCGCGTTCACGATTGCCAATGGTTTCGCCTATGTTGAGACAGGGTTGGCCGCTGGGCTTACGGTTGACGAGTTCGCTCCCCAACTCTCCTTCTTTTTCAATGCGCACATCGATTTTTTTGAGGAGATTGCAAAGTATCGCGCTGCACGTCGCATCTGGGCTCGATGGATGCGTGATCATTACCAGGCTCAAGACCCACGATCTTGGCTGCTTCGCTTTCATACCCAGACCGCTGGGGTGTCGTTGACTGCGCAGCAGCCTGAACTAAATATCGTTCGAACTGCGATCGAGGCTCTCGCGGGGACTCTTGGAGGCACCCAGAGCCTCCACACGAACTCAATGGATGAGGTTCTCTCATTGCCGACCCAAAAGGCCGCACGCATCGCGCTTCGAACCCAGCAGATCATCGCTCACGAGACTGGTGTTACGAACGTGGTTGATCCGCTTGGTGGTTCATATTTTGTCGAAGAGCTGACACTTGAGATCGAGCGTCAAGCGGAGGAGATCTTCGCCGAGATCGCGGAGTTGGGTGACGGTTCGATGCTCGAGGGTGCATTGATCGGTATCGACAACTTCTACCACGTGAACCGAATTGCTGACTCCGCCTATGAACTCGAGAAGAAGATCTCAGCAGGGGATCGTATTGTTGTGGGTGTCAATAACTTCATTCTTGAAGACGAGGACCCTATCGATACCTTGGTGATCGGCCCAGAGGTGGAGAAGCTTCAGGTACAGCGACTCCAGGATGTTCGCCAAAGACGTGATTCAGATCAGGTGGCTCGTGCGCTTGCAGACCTGCAGGCGGACGCACGAGACCCGGAGGTGAATCTGATGGAACCGCTTATTCGAGCCTCAAAGGCGCGAGTTTCGATCGGTGAAGTCATGGAGGCGCTTGCGGATGTGTTTGGATATTACGAAGAACCTGGGATCTGAAGTTGATGGGTTAGCCGAGACCGGCCGAGCTCATCATCAATCCAAAAATGGACTAATGACTTGCGGAGGAGTTAACAGCAGCCAAGCAATAGTATCTGGATCCATCGATATTCATGCGGATTGACCTTCCCTCTCATAGGACAACTTGGACGGTGTTTTGAGCCTGCGCTGGAGAAACTTGCGCACCAGACCGAGGATAGCTTTGGCCGCGTGGCAAAGGTTTCTAGTAGGCGGTTATCGAACGAACTCATGCGCTGAGTCCCTGGGTTCGTACTTTGGCAACCTAAAGGTCTGATTGATGAGCGCACGGACAGATAAAGTCGCGCACAGATCGAAGGCATGGCGAAGGAGAACTAATCGCTAAAAAACAGAAGCTCCAAGGCTAAAGCAATGCCTTGGAGCTTCCCGTGATTCAACACGTTGATTCTTGACTGTCTAACCCTTTGGAAGGACAGTGTCAACTATGGCAAGAGCGCGACGTGCCGCTGCCTTTGCATCAATAACCTTGTCTGAGACGTTCTGAGTCGAACTCAGCATTGTGAACAGGAGCACCGCAGTGTTCTCAGGATCAGTCATCTTGAGCATCTTGAGCGGCTCGACGAGTGGGCGTGCCAAGCTGAGATAGTACTCTTTTACCTTGGCCGCAATCTCAGGAGTGCGATCTCGGTTCTCAAGATTGCGGAGTACCTCATGGGCGAGCCTCGCGTCTGGGGCAACGACAACCTTCGCGAAGCCAGTGATCTGCTCACGCGGTTCACGATGGCGCTTCATAGCAGTGATGAGTTGCTCCTGATATCCGGGCAACACGTCCTCCGCGAGTTCGAGCGCTAAGTGATTCTCCGAGGGGAAGTAGAGGTAAACGCTATTGCGCCTCAGTCCGGCTCGAGGACCCACGGCCTCAAAGTTTACCGACCTGATGGTTGGATTAAGCAACGACTCCTTGGCGGCATCGAGAAGCGCCTGTCGTCGTTGTGCGTGATGTTCCTTAACTGTGGGGGCCATGATTTTGGGCATTGATCAAAGTATATAGCTGTTTTGCTTCCGGCTATCCGAATATCAAATTTCTGTGTCTGAGGCTCGAACTATAGTTCGCATATGATTAGATCAACGATGGATCCACGGGTCGCAAGCGTAGTGAAGACAGGCAAATCGCCACGTCAGGCGCTCGAATGGTTGCTCACGCTTTTGGTTGTGGGGCTGATGGCCCTAGTGGTGATCACCCGGATTATTGCACCTATGGCCGTCGGAGAGCATGTGTCGTCGAAGGTTTATATCGTCAGTCGTGGCGATACTCTTGTCTCGATCGCTGAGCGAGTTGATCCGAACGCGAATCCCTATCCAATCGTGGCACGGATGGAGGTACAGACACACGGTACCGTTTTATGGCCGGGAGAGCGAATCATCGTCCCCACAGCACGTCCTTGATCTGTCGGTGTGGCATGCCTGAGCCAACAAGCAGGCGTGATGTGGGTCGAACTTAGGTTGAGTCATCGCTGAGATCCGAACCAGAGTTCGGCCGATCTTTGCTATTCGGTGGTCAAGATGATCTTTCCAAACTTTCCAGGCTTGCTAAATCGATCGTAGGCCTCTGCTCCGTCGGCAAGGTTGAATTGCTCTTCAACGAGTATCCGGTAGGCGCCGGTTGCTAAGTGGCTGAGTAGGTGATGCTCTACCCGGGAGGCGAGTAACGCCTTCTCCTCCCAGCTTCGCGCGCGAAGCGTCGATGCACGTAGCGTTCCACGTTTACCCATTAAAAGACGTAGGTCTATTTGAGTTTTGGCACCACTCCCAACGCCGATGACAACTATCCTGCCGTTGGTCGCTAGCGCGTTTATGTTGGTGGCCAGGTTTTCGCCGGATACGAGCTCAAGGATGACATCATAGGGACCTGAGCTCGAGATCTCGTCTGGAGTTACGCTGTTACGTGCTCCCAAAGACAAGGCTCGCGCGTCCTGTTCGTGGTTGCGCACGACGGCAACCACCTCTGCGCCAAGGAGGGCGCCAAGCTGTACCGCTGCAGTACCGACGCCACCGAGGGCACCATGAACCAGTAGCCGATCTCCGATGCTCAGGTTGGCTTGAACGATGAGCGCATCCAAGGCGGTAAACGCCGCCTCCGGGAAGCCGCCTGCGGTCATGGGATCGATTGAAGCTGGCACTGGGATGCAGGCACTCGCTGGAGCGGTAAGAAACTCTGCATGAGCTCCACCACCCGTGACTCCCATGACGAACTGACCAGGTTGGAAGGATAGCTCAGAAGATCCTGCCTCGATGACTTCACCGGCAAACTCGAGCCCAAGGCGTTCTGGATCAAAACCGGCTGGTGGAGGGTAGTGGCCACGGGCCTGGAGCAGGTCAGCGGCGTTGATGCCGGCGCTTGTTACCTTGATGAGCAGCTCGTTCCGGGCAGGTTGTGGGGTAGCAACCTCTTCTACCATTACTGAACCGTTCCGAGCGATGAGTGCACGCACTGAACTCTCCTCCTTGTCTGGGTGGGTAAAAGACTACTTTAAGGGTCATCCTAGCCTTGGTCGTCGTGCCTCTCTTGGAGGTGTGGGGGCGAGCTAGTTTCGTAAGTGGACTTTAGATGTCCATTCCGGTAGCGTTGAGTATGAAAATCTCGTTGAGAACTGGGAGGTAGTCATGACCGAAGAGATGCGGATTGAACACGATTCTATGGGAGAGATCGAAGTACCGGCTACAGCTCTCTGGGGAGCACAAACTCAGCGTGCAGTTGCGAATTTTCCTATTTCTGGTCAGCGAATACCAATGTCTTTGATTCGAGGCTTGGTTTGGATCAAGTGGGCCGCGGCGAGAACCAACGCTGATCTTGGAATCCTCGATGCTGAGGTTAGTAATGCGATTGTCAGCGCATGTGAAGAGGTGCTCGGTGGAGCTCATGATGACCAGTTCCCGATCGATATCTATCAGACGGGATCTGGCACCTCCTCGAACATGAATGTGAATGAGGTGACTGCTCGGCTCGCTAGCTCTCGATTGGGCAAACCGGTACTGCCCAACGATCACGTCAATGCCTCTCAGTCCTCGAACGACGTCTTTCCGACGGCGATGCATCTAGGTGTGCTTCTTGAACTGTCGGAACTCCTGCTACCTGCGCTGAATCGACTGGTTGAGGGGCTCGAGCGGAAGGCGGCCGAGTTCTCCGAGGTGGTGAAGTCAGGGCGAACTCACCTCATGGATGCGACGCCGATCACCCTCGGTCAGGAGTTCTCGGGTTATGCCGCAGCGATTCGTAGGTCTATCGTTCGGATCGAACTCGCTCGGGACGACGTGGGTGAGGTCCCACTTGGAGGGACCGCAGTCGGCACTGGCTTGAACGCCCCTCCTGGATTCGCTGACGGCGTGCTTATGCGTCTGAGGGAGC
>DAHZQE010000340.1:0-5013 GCA_027409005.1 Ferrimicrobium sp.
CTACAACATCCACTTCGCCGAACGCCTCGGATACAGGATCCTTCTTTAGGACTGAGCACCAAGCAGCCTTGAACATGCGCTGTGGAGTCAGCTATCTGGACAGCGTTATGCCGATTCTCTCGCCGCCACCTCATCTCAGGATCTCGCACAACAGGCCTTCGGCGCCGCCATCCTCTTCTACGCCCGCGCACACAGTACAGCCAAACTCCGCTTGACCCTCTCCCTCCTCACCTCGCTCAGCCTTCTCCACTCCTCCTCCATCCCCGCGACCCCCTCCCTCGACGACACACTCGCCTCTCTCCTCTCGCCCGGGCGCGAAGGCCTCGTGGACTTCGCCCGCAAAGATCCCGAAGCCGCCGAGTTCCTCGCCGGCGAATTGAGCGGCTACGCGATGGTGCGGCGCTTCTACGACCTTCGCGACAGCCTCTCCTCGAATGTCGGGTCCATCGAAAAGCGGCGCGAAGCTGCTCGTGCGCTGCTGGCTGTGCTGGATAGCGCGAGCGACTGCATCGCTGGCGGGTTGCTGGATCCGGGGCGGGAGGGCGTGGTGCCTGTTGAGGGCACGTTGGTGTTGTTGGGCGAGGCGCTGCCGTTCCTCGCAGCAGGCAGTGCCAAGGGAGAGATCCGGAGGGGTGTGTTGAGCAAGGAACAGATTACCGTCCTGCTGAGAGTGGTAGAGGACTTTGAGACGGTGGGCGGGAGCGTGAGAGAGGATGCAGAGAGCTTGCTCCAAGCATCCATCTCGGCCTACGATGCCGAGATCGAAGCTTCTGCTTCCGGAAAGCCTGGATCCCGCGCCCCAGCGCGCATGGCGAAGCAGTCCTCGAACCTTTCGCAGAGCGGGAGCGGGTCGGCGAGTTCGAGCTGGGAACTGCTCGCTCGGTCTACGCTGGGTTTGGCGCAGTCGACCACTGCTCCACGCGATGGCGGGAGCAGGAAAGCGGAAGTGGTGAAGCGGGGCTGGGACTGGCGGAAAGGTCTCGAGGGCTTGAGATCGGGCGGCGAGGCGGTCGGCGCTAAGGAGGTGGTGAAGCTGGTCCGGGTGGGGTTGGCGGGGGAGATGGGGAGGTGTTTCGTCGGTGGACGATGAGAGTATGGTCCGGCTACTCGCTGAGCGGACATTGCGCTCGAGGGAAATCTGCGAACGTTGCGAAGCTTATTCCGACGCCTAACTCCTTATCCGCCGTGTTCGCGAAGAACATACCGGTCGACTCCGTTGCAATTCCTCAACGATCGCCCTCGAATTGCGTCCACCCACCGCAGCTCTGTTCATCCTGAAGTCGAGCGCGTACCCCTTATCGCCGTGCGGTTCCTTCGGGCTATTGTTCTCCATCCGCGGGTCCCCTTTCACCCACCCGAGTGCCGGCTCGTCACGATCGCTGAAATCTGGCTGCGTGATCAATTTAATCAATGCCGAGGGGATTGCCCCTTTCACGAACACGTATCGTACAGCTCCGTCGTGGCAAATTTGTTCTCCAAGTACAGCCGTCTATTCCTTCCTGTAAGACAACCAGATGCTGACCAAATTGAACGTGTACGAGAGTGATCCCGAAATCGCCCCATTCAGTCATGAAGGCACTGAGCGGCGGCCAAGCAGCCGGTTCCGACGCGCCCCGTTCGCATCAGTAGAGAGTCGACATCTCTGTAACAACCATAAGCTTTAGAGAGATGACGTTCGATGGCGAAGCTTGGAATCCGGTAGCGATGTAAGAAGGCTTATGTTGACGGCCCTACAGAGGGTGGGAGCGTGTCTTCTACGACAGAGGATATGAGGCCGTGACTAGCATCAGATCACGCCGTCACCCGCGACCGCATAAAAGTTGTCGGATTCTGACCTGGCAGCTTGTTTTGGTTTCTCTAAACCATGCTTTTCGATCTACCCTGGAAAGGCTTTATAGTTCGCGGGCTTGTTACCCCCACGGTTCCGGTCTATAGTACCTGAGCATGCTTCACGTACTTCGACAATTGTGATGTTGGCTGAGCTGATCCTTGTTTAAGGAGATGGTATGCTGAAGAAGCGCCAGCAAAACCAACTCCAATGACCAGGATCTCTGTCTCGGCAGGCAGGTCTTTGGTGGAACGGTAACTGTCAAAATGGTGGAGTTGCGTGCACTAGAATGGGAGAAGCGAGGGCGTCGCCGACATAGTCATGAGCTACTGGCAGCTCTGCGCGCAGACAAGGATCCACGAATACTTTGCGAAGCTCCGGGAAGTCCTCGTGGTTTTACCATGTGGGCTTTGGCATCTGGAGACAAGCAGCGGGCCAAAGGATATGTTTCTGCCAGCAAGCTGGGCATTCCCTCGGAGAATCTTGTGTCCTGGGATTTTTTGAGTGCATGTCGAGAATATGAGTCTCCTATATGCATGCTGACGGGCTGTCTCAGGTGGAAGCCAGCCAGATCTTGCTGCTTACAAGCATGTCCTCGAGAAGTTGGGAGACGCCGAGCAGACGTGGGTTGCAGCAGCTCACATATGAGACAGAACCACAGCAAAGCTCAGGGGATGAGCGTAGATAGTCTTGGATGATCGGTCCGCGATAGCTGACTCCACAGCGCATGTTCAAGGCTGCTTGGTGCTCAGTCCTAAAGAAGGATCCTGTATCCGAGGCGTTCGGCGAAGTGGATGTTGTAGCGGACAGCTTCTCTTCACGGGCGGACGGTATCATCAATGTTTCACGCGGATGATTCGGGGCCTCGTGATCTTCGGTGGCGGGTAGTACACGTTCCTTGTGTTAGGTTGGATTCGCATAAAGCCGGCTGGGCGGCGTCTGTAAAGCAGGGTCGAGAAGACCCATCGCTGGCCGCCATGAGTCTCAGCTGAACACGTCCATCTCGCGGATGCCGCTGTGAAGTATTGCTAGATGGAAGCGCTGCATGGCTGGCGAGTGAGTCTGTCATGAGATAATATTTGTACTGGCGGGGAGAGGTAAGGTGAGTCCATGGCACTTGGCATCCTCCGTTGCTCGCCGTTTTAGGGTATCTTCATGACGATAGGAAAGACGCGTTCTGCGTTGTCGATGGAGAAAGGCGAGGGAGCGAGAGGACGTTTGATGCGAGCGGAAAGAGTTTAGAAGTACAGTACTGTATGGCGGCTAATCCGAAACAGTCGGGGGTTGCAACCGTGTGGCCCCCTAAATGCAAGACTACTTCCTCAAGCCTACCGAGCAACACGACTTTCGATTCTGCACCATCTTCGACCGATTGCTCACTCGACCGGGCTCGGCCCCACTACGCTCACAGATCTGCCTCACTGCCAGTATGCGCAGATACGATGACTGTCCGGGCGAGGCTTTGCGATCAATGCAAGGCTTCGTTAGCCACCTTCAGGACCTGGACGTTCACCGAAGTCTATGACCATCAGCCGTCGTTGACTGCTTTACAGAGGGCGAGCAGCGATGCTTGTCCCATTTGCCGCTGGCTTCTGCTAAAGTGGCACGCATACCTCGATGCTTATCCGGAAGTCGGTGCCTCGGGCGAAATGTCGACGAAGGTGCACCTCATACAATGGCGTGGTTGGTACGGACCGACAGTGGATCCGCGACAGCAGAGTATCATGGCTCTCCAGTACATTTTGCGGATGCCCGGAGTAAACGAGGCCACTGGCTCTACAGAGATAGCTGTGGCTTTCGAACTTCGGAGTGATACATTATCGAACGAAGGACCAGCGGCCCACACAGATAGCCCATCGTCTTTATCCAAAGCGAGACAGTGGTTGAAAGATTGCGCGGACTCGCACGAGCTCTGCCGCCCGACCGCATCACACTGGCGGCCAGCCCGTCTTGTCGCGCTCAAGGGCTGCTTCACTGGCCCAGCATTGGCCGAAGCAGAACGCGACGAGTACGCGGCAGGTGTGCCATACGCAACACTAAGCCATCGATGGCTTGGCAATGAATTCTGTCTCTTGCGCGGCAACGTGAAAGACTTGCGAAGATCGATCCCTACTGTCTCGCTGAAAGCAGACATCACGGACGCGTTCCGAGTGGCAGAGTCCATGGGTCTTGCGTACGTATGGATCGACACGTTGTGTATCTGCCAAGATGATCCAAACGATAAACTTGAGCAGATCAACAAGATGGACCAAGTCTACAGCAACTCGGCTTGCAATATTGGCGCGTGGAAGACGATTAGTAGCATGCCCGGACTCTTCAGCCAGAGAGATCCAAGCCTGGTGCAGTCTTTCGATGTCAAGTTTCAGGACATCTCAGATGGCAGCGAGCGACATCATACTATCTGCCTTGAGTGGGATATCTCGCGCCTGGAGCTTGCAAAGAGCATCTTGCATGGCCGTGGCTGGGTGTTCCAAGAGCGTCTGTTGTCACCTCGTTTGCTTTACTGCGGCCCGAAACAGCTGCATTGGGAGTGTCGCCAGTCTGAAGCATCCGAAACCTACCCTAAGGGCAAGCCCGCATACGCCTACAATGCCCTCTTCCAGCGACCTTCGCTGCGATCACGCATGATGCGCTTGCAGAAGACCTTCAGCTCACCGTGGCAAGATAGAGCTTTTATCCGCCGAGATCTGTGGCGAGAAGTAGTTTCCGAGTACACACAGTGCGAGCTGACTTTTCAATCCGATCGTCTTCTGGCTCTCAGCGGTATCTCAGCATACTGGAACTCTTTCGATCCAGCGCGCACATATGCGTCTGGCCTGTGGTTGGAAAATCTCCCACGAGATCTTCTCTGGAGATGCCACCCAACGAACGATTCAATGCCTCAACAATTGACTCTCAAAACGCCGATTGCGCCGACCTGGTCATGGGCGTCAGTGTCAGGACAAGTGCGGTTTGACCTGCCAATCATGGACCAAAGCGACGAAGGCGTGCTCACTTTGGTAGCCAGCTCCAACATCGAAATCATCTCTCCAGCCTCGGAGCAGAATCTCACGCCCATGCTACGAGACCCCAGATACGGGGACGCCGGAAGCTTACCAAGACTTCGTCTCCTTGGCCGGCCGATACGAGCCACCGTATGCTCTGACACGAGCGTCTTAGAGCAGGCTCAGAGAGGCTTCTTCGTC
>DAHZQE010000343.1:0-3004 GCA_027409005.1 Ferrimicrobium sp.
TGATGAAGGAGAACGTGGTCTTCGACGGTTAACCGATGAGGATCTCCTTAGTGAGCTTGCGGTCGCATCGCCAACCAGGATATTTCTGGTAGCAGAGGCTCTCTACCGTGGTATCGAGCTCGAAGTCGTCCACGCTGCGACCCGTATCGACCCTTGGTTCTTGGCCGAGATCGACCAGATCGTTCGAACTCGACGCTCCTTGGAGACGTTCGTCCCTGACCTTGCGAGCCTTGGATACAAGGAGCTGTTGGCTGCGCGACGAGCCGGTTTTGGCGATGCACAGTTGGCTTACCTGTTCGGTACCGACTTAGCGCTGGTCCGTCAGCACCGACTTAGTCTTGGCCTTGGAGCTAGCTATCAGTCTGTCGACACCTGTGCCGGGGAGTTCGAGGCCCATACACCCTATTTTTACTCCTCGAACGAGGAGGCGACCGAGGTTACCGGGCTCGAGGAGCCGACGGTGATCATCCTCGGATCAGGGCCGAATCGGATCGGTCAGGGCATTGAGTTTGATTACTGCTGCGTGCACGCCAGCTTCGCGCTCCAGGAGATGGGTTACAAGACGGTGATGGTTAACTCCAACCCCGAGACGGTCTCCACCGATTATGACACCTCTTCGCGGCTCTACATGGAGCCTTTGGCGCTCGAACACGTCTTGGATGTGATCGAGACCGAGCGCACCTCCTCTAACTTGCGCGGCGTATTTGTCGCCTTTGGGGGACAGACGCCACTCAAACTCGCTCGCCATCTTGATGCTGAACTTATTCTCGGGACATCTGCTGCCTCCATTGACCGGGCTGAGGACCGTAATCGCTGGTCAGCTTTGTGCGAATCGCTCGGCATCTTACAGCCTCCTGGGGCAACAGTTACCAACCTCGAAGAGGCGGTGGAGGCGGCCGGTAAGGTCGGCTATCCGGTGTTGATTCGGCCATCCTACGTCCTTGGTGGACGTGCTATGGAGATCGTGGCCAATGAGGTCGATCTCAGACGGAGCTTCCTGCGACTCGCCTCGCTGAGTGATGAGGGGCAGATGTCGCAGTCTCGCCCTGTGCTTATCGATCGCTTCTTGGAGGACGCTATCGAGGTCGATGTCGATGCTGTGCGCGACAGCGTGGGCGAGGTGCTCATAGGTGGCGTGATGGAGCACGTCGAGGAGGCTGGTGTCCACTCAGGCGACTCTGCCTGTGTTCTACCGCCGGTAACGCTTAGCCCTGAGGTGATTCAGCGAATCGAGCAGATCATAGAGGCCGTCGCCAATGAGCTTGAGGTCGTCGGTCTGATCAACATGCAGTTTGGGATCAAAGATGAGACCGTCTATGTCATCGAAGCTAATCCACGGGCTTCGCGAACGGTACCGTTTGTGGCGAAGGCGACTGGAATACCGCTGGCCAAGATCGCGGCTAGGGTGATGGTAGGCGAGACGCTTGCTGAGATACGAGCCTCTGGAGTCACTACGACCCGACGAGGCACGCACTATTCGGTTAAAGAGGCGGTCCTCCCATTCCAGCGCTTTCCTGCAGCCGATTCGCTGTTAGGCCCCGAGATGCGCTCTACTGGCGAGGTCATGGGAGTCGACACTACCTTCGAGCTTGCCTTTGCAAAATCACAGATTGCAGCAGGGACCGTGCTCCCTGATATTGGCATGGTATTTCTGTCGCTCGCAGATCGCGACAAGGCGAGCGGCGTGAACCTGGCTCGCCAACTTGTCGAGCTCGGATTCTCATTGGGAGCCACCTACGGCACCGCTGGTTTCCTTCGTAGCAATGGTGTCCCAATAACGGTGCTGGTAGATAAGGTTCATGAGGAGCGGGTAACCGATATCGGCACCGCCAGGGATGGTGCGGTTGATGCCGTCTGGCTCTTGAACTCTCGTCGGGTGGGTCTGGTGATCAACACGCCTGAGGGGTCAGGTCCGAGAGTCGATGGCCATCGGATACGGGCGACGGCGCAACGACTTAGAGTTCCGTGCATCACTACTATGTCGGCAGCTCTGGCCGCGGTAGGCGGTATTAGAGCCTTGCGGGAGTCCGGCTACGGCGTGTCTCCGATCCAGGAGTACCATCGATAGTGGTAGACGTTGACTTGGGTGTGTGCCTGGGAGAGCTGCGGTTGCAAAACCCGATCATGACGGCGGCAGGTACGGCTGGCTACGGTGTCGAGTTTGCGAATGTGCTCGACCTATCGCGGCTCGGTGCCCATGTGGTCAAGTCGCTGGCGATCTTTGCCCATGCTGGAAACCCTGCGCCGAGGCTCGCTCCGTTGCCGGTTGGGATGCTAAATTCCGTGGGCCTACCTGGTCCCGGCGTCGAACGATGGCTGAACGAATACTATCCAATGCTTGCTAGTTCAGGGGCGACGTTCGCGGTGAGCATTTGGGGTAGGACGATAGAGGATTACGTGGAGGCGACGCGCACTTTGGCCCAGGGTGCACCCCAGACGGCCTTCATAGAACTGAACGTCTCGTGTCCCAATACCGACGCAGGTGATCGTCTATTTGCTCACGACCCGACAGCGGTTAGTGGGATAGTATCTCGCTGCCGTCAAGAGACCAACCATCCTCTCTACGTGAAGTTGTCCCCGAACACCGACCGAGTGCTAGCGGTAGCTGAGGCGGCGATTCAGGCTGGAGCCGATGGGCTCGTAGCGATTAACACGGTGTTCGGTCAGTGGCTGTATAAGGGAAAGTCGGTTCTTGGGACAGCTCGTGGAGGAGGCCTATCGGGTGCTCAAATTCATGCAATGGCGCTTCGCATTGTCTCCGATCTACGTAGCTATTTTCCGTCTATTCCTATTATCGGAGTTGGTGGTATTAGCACGGTGGATGGTGTAGTAAGAATGTTGACAGCCGGTGCTAATGCAGTGCAAATTGGAACCGCTAACTTCGTTGATCCCCGTCGATCCCAGCTTCTCGTACAAGAACTTGAGGTGAAGGTATCGAACCAGGGTTGCCACTCACTTTTGTCATTTCTTGCTCGCTTCGAGGTTCTTGATCGACCAGGTGGAG
>DAHZQE010000350.1:0-6081 GCA_027409005.1 Ferrimicrobium sp.
CGGCGAAGACGGCGGATCAGAGTGATCAAAGTCAAGCTCAAAAACAGTAAGGCGTCTACATGTCCACGAGGGCGGTGAAAAGTTTTATTGTTATTATCTGATAGACTGGGTTGGCGAATGTCTCGGTATAGCGCATGACTGACATTGGTTTCCCCTTAGTGCAAGGAAGGTTAGCGCGATCCATGATTCGAGTGATGAGGATGAGGGGATCGTGATGGCGACTTCCGCTTCCAGAACAAGAGAGGGGTCGGTCGCCCAAGGGGCAGGAAGAGAGGGGGAGGACGCAAGAGAGGGCTGCGGTCCCTCCGAGCAACTAGGCGTCGAGGAATTATAGATATGGAGCGCAGTCAATGGCGTATCAAGGGACAACAGAGCGGCTCCTCAAGGTCAGGTCACCTAGAGCACGGTAGCTGTTGAATGCTCATAATTTCTTAAGATATAGCCCAGTCATGAGCGCACTTTTCATTCTTGAAGCGACCCCAATACATGTTGTGAAAATGGATGGCAGAGGGTGTTGGTGGTCGAGAGGGAGAGCCAGGTTGCATTGACTTTTGGCCATGTCTTGGCATTTGCGGAGTTCACTTTCAAACCCCCGAGCTCATGCATCTCGTTAAGCATTCTACGCCTACGTCCTCATCACGCGACATTCCATCCTCGTCCTCAGATTACGCTCAAGATGAGCCAAAGGACTTTTGTAATACCGCTGCGGCTCGCCACAAGCGCCAGACCATCCTCACAAAGCCACACCTGCCTCCGCTGCCTCTCGACCACCACCCCCTCAACCCCTTCGAGTACCGTCCATGCGACCTACGGCCCCAATCCCGTCGAGAACTACGATCCCCGCCTTCCAGCATCTGCACGACCTAAACATCCCGAGACTGGCACTCCGCTACCGTTGAAGAAAACCGATTTCTACCTGAAGAAGCCATTGCCTTCACAGTTCATCCCGCCACAGCATCTACAGCATACCGAAGCGGACTGGTTGCACGAGAATGAGAGGAAGCAGAGGGACAGGCTTCAAGTGCCAAAGAAGATTGTAGGTGTGGTGGTGAGTGCGGGAAAGATGGAGAAGACGGTTAAGGTCAGGGTCCCGGGGAGGAGGTGGGAGCCCAAGATTGGGAAGGTAAGATGATTCCCCATCCACTTTTACAGCGTCCAGAGATCGTTTGTAGAAGGTTGGCCGCAAGATCGAGTCAATTATGCTGACGAAACGGCTCCAGTACTTCGCCTCCCATACCAACTATCTCGTCCATGACCCCAACTCCTCGCTCATCGCCGGCGACGTCGTTGAGCTCCACCGCCTCAAACACAGCAAGCACGTCCACCATGTCATCGGCAAACTCATCACTCCCTTCGGCGTACCTGTATCCCAACGTCCACCAATCCCTACCGCCGACGAGCGGCTAGCAACCTACAAAGAGAAACGGTTCGCGAAACTCGAGCGTCGAACCCTGCGACGCAAAGCCGCGATGGGCGACGGCGACGCTATCCGAGAATTGCAGAGCCGCGGCCTAGACCCTGGAAATGGAGCCGAGGAGGGGAAGGGAGAGAAGGCGAATCTGCAGCCGAATGTGGGGAAGACGAGGGACAGTGGGAAGGGTGCGATTTTGGGAGATAAGGGGCAGAAGTTGCCGAAGGGCGTGTTGCCGGGTGGGAAGCATGAGGCGGGGAAGATCGACGAAAGGGCGAAGCATAATAAGGAGAAGGCGATGAGGCTGGAGGAGAAGGCGGAGGAGAACTTGCTGGAGGCGAAGGAGAAGAGAGAGGAGGTGAGGGAACAGAGTAACGTTAGTGCGAATGCTGATGCTGCGACAACCGTGACGAGGGGGCGAAATGATTAGGTTGGCAAGAGCGGGAGGTGGAGGAGGGGCTGAATGTTAGACAGCCATCTCCACCTTGGCAGCTAGCTCGGATGCAGGGTCAGCGGCTTTGAGCAAGAGTGGAGCCGTATGTGTTGGGCATCTCAGGGCCGCAGAAACCTCTCCACGCGTGGCGCGAAAGGCAGCAGCACAGCTACCAAGGGTCCCCGTACGTGTCTGTCCGACCTCCCGGCGGTGTTGGCCTGTGCCACCCAGTGGCTGTGGAGTTCTGTAGGGCGAACGGCCGTGGGTCTCGACTCCGTGGCCGTGACGAGGCTTTCGGGGAAGCGTTGGAAGAAGTCGTCCTGCGTTGCGCAGAATCCTTTTGCGAAGAGAGAGGCAAAATTCCCGTGTATTCCCTCCTCAGGATAGCAGACACGCAGTGGCAGCATACAGCCAATGACAACGCGAGATAGAATGGGACAGCTGTCCCATCCTTTGTCGCCCTCTAACTGATCGCCGCAAGCTCGCGTGTAGTCAGGCAGCCTAGTCTCACACGCGGAACGCTTTGGTCAGTGTTAAAATGTAGGATACGAGGTAGAGAGTGCTGTAGTCATCTCCAGCACCGTACACGAGGACGTATCGCACCAGTTGCGTGGCAACCCTTCAAATACAGAAACGCTTAGAACGCTCAATCCTTGTCGGAGATTGCGAAGAAGCACGGTGCAGTATGTAAGATACACTGGTGCACTCGTAATGGGTGAACTTGCAGCCCTAGGGAACAGGCGTCTGTCAAGAGGAATAACTACCACTTTCTCCGCCTCGCCACGGTGCCTGGACCAGATTGGATAACGTACGCCGTGGTCCATCTTGCCCAATTTTTCATGCACCAGTGCCATATATCCCAGGTCGTCGTACGCTCCTATTTGAACCCGCATCTCCTGTCAAGTCGACCAGCTCCCACGTCTGCCTCTCAACGGAGAGCACACAACCAAGCGATTCAGTAGTATCTCCTCAAGATCGTATTTTCTCGTCGAGGAGGAATTTCTGGAACCGTCCAATGAAAGATTGTGACTGCGCAGCTGAGAAGAACCTCCCTCCATCGTCTGCGCGCCCTGTGTACAACGCAAAGGACTCGAGCGACATTCCAACACTCACGTTCGGTCCTTGGGCGTCTTTCATCACGCTTCTCGGACTTGCCTTGAGGTGTAAGTCAGTCGCGCGTGCATATCCCACTTAATGCGAAACACTGCTTGATATAAGTTTGATGCAGCCTCAGGTATCGATGCCAGGTTTTCGACGGCTCGACAAGGGCAAAACCACGCACGGTCCAATGCCCCCGATCGTCAGTCCACCTAGCCAACTCCATGCGAGCCCCCGAAAGACGAGGACATGCTTGAGATGAACTTCGATCAAAAGTGGATGGATCACCGCCCAGTCAGCTGAGCCGTTGGTAGTCCTCGTTCGCAGCGGATTGCAGATGCGGCATGGAATTGGACCGCGATGAAGATCGTGGGAAGAACCAAATATCCGTTGGTCGTCATGCTGAGTTCAGGAAGCGGAATGCCGTGAGCAGGTCCGCCGGTGGATGCTTTGTGGCAACGGAGCCATCGTTCAACGATATTGGCGTTCATATAGGGTGTTAGACGTGTGGTGGTTTTCGGGATGGTCTCGCGGTGTTAATCAGCGACTTTGTTGCAGCATATTGATTCTTAGTCCACTTTCATGTGCGTTCTGTCATCCGTTGCGCCACCAGGCTGAAGACTGCCACGGACGACATGAACAGGACGAGATTGTAGAACTGCCGCGTGATCAGCCCAGCTCCGCTCTCCAACCCAGAAACGTGCCAATACTGACAGCATTCCGAGAGTAGGCGCTCTCTTCGGCCTCTGTGCGGGCTTCCACAAAGAGGCGGCGTAGATTGGGGAGATTTGAGGCCTTCCAGAAGTTAGTCTTGGCCCGACACTGCCGAAACCGCACTGATCAGACGAACCGTCATGACCTTCCAGCAGCCGATATGGCTCTTGGTAACTTTCAGCGCGTTTGTGATGGCGTGCTGTGGGAGCAGGACGGTAAAGGCTGGACGTGAAGTTGCCTCAGACTTGAGGGTTCAAGTCTGGTGGACGGATACGCCCGGCGTTCCGAGAGTTTGGCCGCGAAGCTTACCGTCAATGAGAATAGATGTCCAGGCCAAACGAACACTTTGCCCACAAGACATCCCACTCTTGGTTTGCAACGACTTGCAAGGACTATCAAAGACGCCACTGGGTCCCTCGGCAGCGGGACCAACGACCACGAAATCACAGGACTTCGAGAACGACCAGAGCCGGCGCATCGGGAAACGTCCCATAGAGCATCCAAGAGGCTGTATACTCGGCGATGAACGGCCAGTAGACCAGAGAGAGCACGATAGAGGGGACGCAGGATGGCGGTCAACCGGCTGCGCAGCGTCCTCGCGGCGCCGAGGAAGGGCGAAACATATGAGCTGCGCGCGGGGCTTGTATCACAATATGCCTGGGAGCGCAAGGAGTCAATACAGAAGACAATCATGGCCATGACGCTGGGGAAGGATGTATCGGCACTGTTTCCGGATGTGTTGAAGAACATCGCGACCCCGGACCTGGATCAGAAGAAGCTGGTGTACTTGTACCTGATGAACTACGCGAAGTCGCATCCAGATCTGTGTATTCTGGCGGTCAACACCTTCGTTCAGGATTCAGAAGATCCGAACCCGCTTGTCCGAGCATTGGCAATCAGAACGATGGGTTGTATCCGAGTGGACAAGATGGTCGACTACATGGAGGAGCCGCTACGGAAGACGCTCAAGGACGAGTCGCCATACGTCCGGAAGACGGCTGCGCTTTGTGTGGCGAAGCTGTTTGACTTGAACCCGAGCCTGTGCATCGAGAACGGCTTCCTGGAGACTCTGCAAGAGATGCTTGGTGACTCAAATCCAATGGTGGTGGCTAATTGCGTAACTGCTCTGGCCGAGATTCACGAAGCTGCACCGGAGACCCGCGCCCTTGTAGTCACCCCGAAAGTACTCAAGCGGCTTCTGTTAGCGCTCAGCGAGTGTACCGAATGGGGACGGACGACCATCTTGAACATCATCGCCGAATACCGATCATCCGACAGCAAAGAAGCCGAGCACATCTGCGAGCGAATAAGCCCACAATTCCAGCATGTCAACCCAGCAGTCGTCCTGGCTGCTGTCAAAGCCGTCTTCATCCACATGCAGTACATCGAGAATCAACAATTACACGCCACCTACCTCAAGAAGATGTCGCCACCCCTTGTCACGCTCGTCTCGTCGCAGCCGGAAGTGCAGTACGTTGCTTTGCGAAATATCGATCTGCTGTTGCAAAAGCAGCCCAACATTCTCGAGAAGGAGATGCGAGTCTTCTTTTGCAAATATAACGATCCGCCATACCTTAAGCTTACGAAGCTGGAGATTATGGTGCGGATAGCGAACTCTCACAACGCCGATCAATTATTGGCTGAGCTGAAGGAATATGCCTTGGAAGTAGATATGGACTTCGTGAGGCGGGCCGTGAGAGCGATCGGGCAGGTGGCAATCAAGATTGAGGAGTGCGCGGAGAAGGCGGTGAATGTACTGCTTGAGCTTATCAACACGAAAGTGGGCTATGTGGTGCAGGAAGTCATCGTGGTCATCAAAGACATCTTCCGGCGGTATCCTGGGTATGAGGGTGTGATCCCGACCCTTTGCCAGTGCATTGACGACCTGGACGAGCCGAATGCCAGAGGTAGCTTGATCTGGATCGTCGGAGAGTATGCCGAGAAGATCTCGAATGCTGGCGACATCTTGGCAGGCTTCGTCGATGGCTTCAACGAGGAGTTCACACAGGTATACACCATCCGCACAATTCCACCACCACAAAGCTGACATCTCCCAGACGCAGCTCCAGATCCTGACAGCCGTAGTAAAGCTCTTTCTCAAGCAACCCGACAGCGCTCAGGGTCTCGTCCAAAAAGTCCTCCAAGCCGCCACAGCCGAGAACGATAATCCGGACATTCGCGACCGCGCTTACGTCTACTGGCGACTCTTATCGTCCGATCCGCAAGTCGCAAAGAACATCGTCCTCTCCGCCCGCCCACAGATCAATTCCACCATCCCTGTCCTACCTGCACCCCTTCTCGACACACTCATCCCGAACCTCTCAACCCTCGCATCCGTGTACCAAAAACCACCCCAGACGTTCCTCGGAAGCGGCCGCTCCTCAGCACTCCAAGCCGCGGCCATTGAAGAAGCCCGCCAAAACGC
>DAHZQE010000360.1:0-4072 GCA_027409005.1 Ferrimicrobium sp.
ACGCCGACTGTCAGCAGTTCCTTTCTGAGCTCGACGCTCTTGTCTCATTGCCCAACACCTCGGCTTTCGCCGTTGAGAGATTATCTGACTGGCTACTTGCACCAACAACTTCGTGTGCTGCTGAGCATGATCAGCGCTAAGGGCGGTGATCTGAAATTCACCTTCCAAGAGAGGCGCCCCAATAATGGAGGATGGTGAGGCCAACGGACGCAGCCTCTCAACCTATAGATCTCCATGTGGCGACGCTACAAGCAACGCATGCGACAACTCGTCAGCAATGCCCGCATTCACCGCCCTACTCGTATATGTAGAGTTATATGCAGTCGTGACTCGATCGAGGCTGTGACAACGCTACAGCTACTGATAGGCCACCGTGAATGAGTTGCTCGTACTCTTGATCGGAGCCGAAACCTCACTCCCGTTTTGAACCATGACCATAGCCGTCTGTTGATCGACCCCACCCAATGGAGCCAGAGAGTAGCTTGGGTTCGTAAATGTGACCGGAGTGTAAGGCGACAATGTCATTATCCCTTGGCTCGAAGTCGGAGCCTCTACTATCCACTCGGCTGAGGCGCCTGGACCAGCATAGGATTGTTGAGTTGAATACGACAGCCCGTTGGTGTTATCTTTAATCTGTATCTCCCAAAGGTTCGCGGTAGTTGTTTCGTAGACATCGACAGAGACGCTATCGCCGGCAGCCACCGCATTACAACTATTGGTAAAGTAGGTCGGCGGAGCTGGAAGGATCTCCCACCAAGGCTGGATGCAGTAGCTGCTGGTGCCGACTACCGGCACCTCTACAACGCCAGCCTGGATGAGGTCAGCGTTGTTGGCACCATCCACCCCTACCCACTCTGCCGTGGCGCAGTTAGGACTGAGTGAACCACTACTACCTGTATTACACACCGAAGGCTGGGGACTCGTCAACCCCGCCACGTTAAAGGTGGCACTCACCCCATTAAAGGCGCCGTTCTGTACGATATAGCCCGACCAGTTTGGGGAGACAGAGGTGGCCAACTGGGGATTCGTGGTCAGCGTGAGACGAGCAGTTGCCACTTGACCACCTTGGTCAGTCACCGTGACCACCACTGAGGCAGTGCCCGCATTGCCCGGCATCCCACTGATTACTCCAGAGGGTGACATCGATAGGCCAGCGGGCAATCCAGTAGCAGACCAAGTGTTAGTACCAGCTCCTCCTGCAGCACTGAGGGTGGTGCTGTAGGCCTGGTTCGAAGTGGCGTTTGGGAGTGACGTCGTGGTAATTGAGAACTTGGCAGCCATACCTCCAATACCGACGATTGGGGCGGGTATGCTCTTACCCCCCTCAGAACCAAGGAACGAAGCAGTTCCAAAGTCAAATACACCTCCGTCAGCTCCGGCCAACCAATAACCATTGCCACCAGGGGTCGCGGCCATGCCGACGATTGGGGCGCTCAAGGGGTGCGATCCTCCCAGGCCGGTGATACCGTAGCTGTAGGTGGATCCATGAAAAGCTGCGTTCCCGAAATTGAATACCCCTCCGTCCTTGGCTGCCATCCAATAGCCACCTGCTGGGTCTGTGGCTATCGCGACAACCGGCGCGCTCAACGGGTGAGCTCCGGTAAGGCCAGTAAGCCCGTCGGAGTATGTAGATCCATAGTTTGTGGATCCGAAACTATAGGTCGCGCCACCAGCACCTGCGAGCACATATCCATAATGGGAGGAGCTAAGACGCGCCCTCGGGAGCCGTGTTGATGCATGTACCGTCATCATGACGCTAAGGGAGGCGGCCAACAAGACGATTGCTACTATCGGCCTAGCTTTACGAACCACCAACTCAACACCCTGAACTCCCGGGAAAAGCCCCAAGACACAACGAGGGAGGCGTCAATTGTCTCCCCGTCCACTCAACATCTATCAACGCCCAGCCTATACGAACTCACGATTTGGGTGTCAGCTCAAGCACTCTCAGCGGGTATTGGCGGCCCAGTAGCTGCATGCTATCCGCCAGAAACCATTGGCATGTCATCAGTATCGAGATCTAAGAGTTGCCGTAACGGAGGTTCGTAAGCCTCCCCATAGGTCGGAAAGGCATGCACTAGATCTACCAGAAGTGAGATCGGCATCTCGGCTCGAATCGCCAACGCCGCCTCTGCAATCATCTCATCCGCACCAGTCCCGACAATCGACGCACCCACGAGTATGCCCCGACGTACATCCGCTATCAGATTCAAGATACCGATATCGTTCCCGTCTGAAGCCGCCCGAGCCGTGGAGTTGAGCGGCATCGCTGCTTCGCGAATCTCTAACCCTCGTGAGCGTGCTTCATTGGCCGTGATCCCGACCGCCGCAACCGGAGGATCCGTATATACACAGCGAGGAATCGCCCGATAGTCCGCCCGCCGTTCACCACCCTGCAGATTCGCCGCTGTTATTCGTCCTTGATAGCCTGCCGTATGAGTGAAGGGTGCAATCGCAGTGACATCTCCGACGGCCCAAAGATGGTCAACACCTATGACCCTACCTTGAGCATCTACCTCCAACGCATGGGTATCTGGGCTTATACCGAGCGTCTCGAGGCCAAGATCAGCGACATTTGGCTGACGACCAACAGCAACGAGGACTCGAGATGCACAAAGTTCGGCGCCCGTGTCCATAATCAGCAGAGCTCCAACCTCATGAGGTTCAGCTCTGGCTAGCTTTGCACCCGTCCTTATCTTGACACCTGATCTTTGAAGTGCCTCGGCGAGAACTTCACCAACAGCAGGATCCTCGTGAGGAAGGAGATGGTCGGCAGCCTCAATAATGGTGGTATCTACGTCGAATGTTGCATACACTTGAGCAAGCTCGCACCCCACCGCCCCTCCTCCCATGATAGCTAACGAAGCCGGGAGTTCGAAAGAACTCAACGCCTCGTCACTCACCCAGGTAGGCACAAGGTCGAGTCCTGGGATCGGCGGAATCACCGGTGAAGACCCTGTGGCAACGACCAGTTCTCCATAGGAAAGCTCTTCAACAACACCACTGTAGTCCTCTACAATCAGTCGGCCTGGAGCCTGTACTCGCCCATGCCCTCGGTATAGCACTGCGCCAGATCTGATGAGTTCTGCAGCATTGTCACCATCGTCGCGACGTGCTACAATCCGATCTCTTCGTTGTACCGCCGCAGCAAATGCCTGAGCGCCATCATCAAGGACTAAAGCGGAAGATACCGCCCCGAGCGTATGCGCCTGCGAAACTAATCTGCGTACCTGTGCTGATCGAAGAAGTGCCTTTGATGGCATACAGGAGACGAACGGGCACTCTCCCCCAACACGATTTGCCTCAACTACCGCAACCGATTTTCCGGGAAGATGGGGCCAAATCGACTCTGCGGCCGATCCAGCTCCCAAGAGCACCACGTCAAAAAACCTCACGAATCACATCCTCTCCGCCCTGCGGGACCGAGCCTCGTAGACCGTTCATGTGGCTCTTGATCCTAGCTGTCTTTACAAAGACTCTGCGATCCGGGAATCGCTGTGGTTCCAAAGGTCTCCGTGATCATAGCAGAGGGCTATGGGACCAAACGATGATAGCATCAGAATCGAGAAGTATGCCCCAGCCTGCTCTATACAATCCACTCAGATAGAGTGCACCTACTCGAGAGCTCTTCTTTTGAGAAGTTAATCGCTCCCCTATCCTCAGAATCCCCCGTTTCCATCTTCTGAGATCTAGCAACTCTAACTCTTGGATGTTGCTGCCAGCTACAACGAATCAACCAAATGCGTCCATAGGCGCTCTACATGCCGAGGTTACAGGTGGCAAAGAAGAGAGACAGGTGAAGAACTGATACGAACTAAGTCGGCGAGATTACTCGCCACCACCCTTCTGAACTTGAGGAGAATCGGGCTAGAGCTCGCCCGCTCACTAGGCATCCCACGGAAACGGGCGGAGGGAATGCCCCCGAACTTATCCATGGATAGGACTCAAACCGCTACCAGCCAACTCACAAGAAACCGGCATAGGTTGGAGACTACCAACAACCCCATCCCAAACCCCCAGACACCAACGAGACCTGCAAAGGTCTCGTTGGTGTTTTGACCAAGTTTCGCCG
>DAHZQE010000369.1:0-11425 GCA_027409005.1 Ferrimicrobium sp.
AGATCTTCTGTCCATTCGGTGTTCCGGACGTGTACCTGTAACGAACATGATCAGCGGGCGGTCCATGTCAATGGACAAGGGAATGTTCGGCAGTTGACAGGAATCCCGCGATGACCAGTTACTTACCCTCTTCCAGGCCAACCACTTCTACCGCTACGCTCCAGAAAAGATTGACTACGCCATCAAGCGCTACCAAACTGAGACCAAGCGTCTCTACCAAGTCCTCAACGACCGTCTCGCATCCCAGTCTTCCGGCTGGGTCGTAGGTGGCAAATACACCATCGCAGATATCTGCTGCTTCTCCTGGGTCAATTGGGCCGAGTGGGCAGGAGTGGACACGAAGCCATTCCCTGCTCTGCAGAAATGGTTGGAGACGATCCAGCAGAGACCGGCGGTGCAGAGGGGTGTGGATGTACCGGACAAACTTGAGATGAAGGAAAAGATGAAGAGTAAGGAGGGCGAGGAGGATTATGCTAAGTATCATTCGGGATGGGTTATGAAGGGCATGAAGGATGATGCTGAAAAGCACAAGTAAATGGGGAGAGGAAAGACGTAGGAATGATCGCACCCTGGACAGGTTACAACCATACCACGCTGAAGGCGAAAGCCTGCACCCAGCCATTCTCTCCGACATTCCAAATATGTCTTGATTCTTTGATAAAAAGGTGCCTTCCAGTTTTGTTGTAGGAAAGTGATTAGATGTCAACAGAGAGTGCGCTACCACTCTTTCCAGCCGCCTCGGCAAATCTGCCCCCGAGTGGCCCACTTTCCGACTGCACTTCTCATTACCTGCCTATCGCCAGCGATAATTCACCATTCTCAACTCGCATTATCAATTACTTCCGTCCACCATGTCGATGTCAATTGAAGAGGGCGGACAGACGCGGCCCGGCTTTCCACGACCGACGCCAAACACGCCACATAATGTCCTCGAGCAATTGAGCATGAAAGGCAAGGTCGTCTGCATCAACGGGGCGTCAGACGGCATTGGCTACGCTGTTGTCGAGGCAATTGCTGAGGCCGGTGGCTCTGTCGCAATGTGGTATAACAGCAATGACGCCGCCATTGCCAAAGGCGAGAAGTTAGCTAAGCAGCATGGCATCAAAGCAAAGGCGTGAGTGTTGTTGCGCGGCTCAGGTAGACGGGAGAACTGAGCGAACGTCAAAAGGTACCAGGTCGAAGTCACCGATCCGAAACGAGTCGAGCAAGCATTGGCAGAAGTTGTAAAGGACTTCGGCAAGCTTGATGTATTCGTTGCCAATGCGGGTATGGCAATATCGAAGCCTATAACTGAGACGTCACTGGACGAATACCGGATGCAGATGTCGGTCAACGGTCGGTCCATTCTCATGCCACTCTGTTTGGTCAGAAACTGACGACTCAAAGTCGACGGGGTCTTCTATTGCGCGAAGTATGCTGGCCACATTTTCAAGGATCAAGGATTTGGCAACTTGATCATCACTTCGAGCATTTCGGCCCACATTGTCAATGTGCCCGTGGATCAGCCTGTGAGTGCTTTGCAGCTCTTTCTCAGCCACTCAGTTGCCGAACTGACCGCTTAGGTGTACAATATGACAAAAGCAGCCATCACACATCTCGGCAAGAGCTTAGCCCGCGAATGGCGCGAGTTTGCTCGGGTCAACATTGTCAGTCCGGTAAGTATCGAGATACGATACTTGTTCCGCGCTAAACCATGTCCTGACACCATGGCAATCCAGGGCTTCTTCGACACGAAGATGGGCGCTGCCGAACGTGTTCGCAATGAGGCGTACAGGATGACGCCACAGGGCCGACAAGGCCATACGAAAGAAATCAAAGGCCTGTATCTCTACCTGGCGAGCGATGCCAGCAGCTACCAGACCGGCAGCGATACCGTGATTGATGGCGGATACATTCTGCCGTAGAGCACGTCTTGGCTGCCAAAGCAGCTTCCGCTGCCCGTCGCTCATCGTGCCTGTCTCCCCATGACGATGGAGAAACTAAAGAAAGACAGAGGTATCGTTGGCATCAGCACTACCTTTATTCGTGTGCAGCACGACCAGCGGCGGTCGAGTTCAGCGCCCAATGTGTACTTTGTCGATGGTTGAGTGTGCGACGTTGCAGGCATAGCAAGAAGGCTGAAACACAGCCTTACTCAATCGTTGCTAAGAATAGACTTCAAGCTGAGCCTCACGCGTCAGCGCCACAGCAACCACATTGCTTGGTATTTCTTGATCGAACTTCTCATGTCCAAGTTTCTCTTCATCTCAACTCACTTAGCAGCCAACAATACACGAGCGAATATCTCTGGCTGTGAGAGCCATGGCACCCATCATCAGCCGCCGCGAGATGGCAGACCTCGCCAGCCGAGCCTTATTCACCGCCGCGCCCGCGATTGTGGAGATGTCGAAGCGAGGTTTAACAGTCCGTGGGGCGCAGGGCGTGACACTCGGCGTGATAGCAGTCTACGTCGTTGTCATTGCAATTCTCTGGAATATACCATACGTTCGCTACGTTCTGTGGCCGTTCAAGGTGCGCTGAGCCAGCTCTTGAGGTGAAGACATAGGTACTAACTGGCGTAGATGCTGGTCATCGCGTTCCATGAATTCTCACATGCCATCACCGCATGCTGTACAGGAGGCAAAGTGGAGTCGATATCGCTTGATCCCCACGAGGGCGGCGTTACGCACATGCGCGGCGGCATCAGCGCCATCACCCTCCCCGCTGGATACCTGGGCTCTTCGGTCATCGGCATGCTGCTCACCTTCTGCGGCTTCGATATCGTGGCGAGCAAGGTCGCGAGCATAGTGCTTGGTGTTTGCTTCCTGCTTATACTCTGGTGGGGCAAGAAGGACTGGCTGACACTCCTCACGGTTCTGCTCGCGGTGGGCCTGCTGGTAGCCTTCTGGTTCATCGCTCATGCTGAGCCTCTGCGCTTCTTAGTGCTCTTCATTGGCGTTATGTCGTCGCTGTACAGCGTCTGGGATATTTGCGACGACCTGATTCTACGCAAAGTCAACAGCAGCGATGCGAGCCAATTCGCGAAGAGATACGGCGGGTCTTCGCAGTGCTGGGGCGTCATCTGGTCGCTCATTTCAATTGGATTCATGGCTATTGGGATCATCGCAGGTATCGCGGCATTCCCCGAGACGTGGGGCCAGCAGGAGAAGGACTCGCAGGGCTTTGCTCCGACCAGATAGTTATGCATGATTCGTACGATTGCATACAAGAGGAGCATTCTCAGCGCCTCGCGACTCAATCAGCCCGCAAGGGCCGTGTTTACCAATAGCCTACAGACTAATCCTCGCCATTCGGCCGCTCAGGCACCCTTTGCTTCCCGCCATTATGATGGGGATGGCAGGTACATTGATCCCAAAAGCGTCGAGACGGGACCGAGGTGTCCGCTTGAGCCCAGGGCCGCCGTACAAGGCATCGATGCCGCCGAGCTCAGCGGAGGGTCATGTGCTTTCTCCCAGCATTCGGCCACAGCCTCGCTGAGCTCGACCAAGCCAACTTCCTTGACATTGCTCGCAAGTGACAGCGACCCAGTTACCACACGCAACGGATGTGGAGAACCGCCAAGGGCACGTGGGTGCGGGGACGAAACTGTGGGGTAGCTCATGGCACGTGACATCTTGTCGTCAAAATTGCCTCGATTTCCGAACCCCCGACTTCAGCGCAGACGGTACATCCACAAGCTTATCGACAGCTCAGACGAATCAGAACGTCGTAGCTGGAGAGGCCTGCAGGTTTCATTCGTCGCCTCGACGTCAAACACCGGCCTTTCGTTGCCGATATTGGTCAGCTGACTCGACCGCGGTGAGCAGCGTACCACCATTCGCTGCATCTGCCCGCTGCTTCAACAGAAGCAACGCCACCAGCCAAGCACTAGACTTCCTACCACCGTGAGATGGTGCACCCTCTCGACATAGTCCTTCATTACGGCGGTAGCGGCAGGCGCAAATATGCTCTACGACTCACTCCCTAATCCGACCAAGGAGAACGATTGGCTGGGCTTCTGTCCTGGAGCCGTGAGACTGCAGAATGGCGACAAGAAGGGCGCGCTGAAGAAACGCACTGATTATCATGATTCCTTCTCGGCTTCCGGCGTCACGACTTACATCTGTGCCGAGAAGAAATGCGCGTTTCAGGGTCACGTCAGCGTGGATTTTGTCTGGAAGATGGTGATGAAGGACGAGACGCTTGGCCTTCAATGCCGCTGGGCGTTTCTCGGTAAGTCACCAGTCGCGATCATCACGCCCAAAGTTCGACGGTTGCAACTGACGACACGTCAGCCAAGAGTCATGTGCCGCAAAGTGTCGTGCATGGCAAGCGGTACAGTTTCCAATGCCCTATATGCATCTTTACTCACGGCCACGCCGAAGGCCGGATCTGGACAGGCGTCGCCATCTTCCTGGATCATCTTGCCACTCATCGTGGCAAAGAAGTTCCGCAGGATGTCTTGCACAAGCTAAATCTGGTCAACGACTACGTCTGCGACGAAAAGGAGAACTTTGACCTGAATCTTTGGCCGACAGATCTTGACAGCAGCAGTGGCCATGGCAGCAGCAACAATACTTTCCAACTCTCCAAGGCGCCCACCCATACGTCCGTGCTAGAGAAAGTGTGGGGTCGCAAGGAGAGTACCGCGCCAACCACCGCCGAGAATCACGCTAGTTTGGTGAGAAGAGAAACCTATGCAAGTGCTCGGGAACGAGATCGCGCCGATTCTGTAGTCGCTGGCGCTGAGAGAGCAGAGAAAGAAAGAGATGAGGAGTTTTTCCAGCTCAATGAGCCTTGGAGTGCCGGTCTGAGCGTCTACCATGTTGAGCGGGAGCTGGACTACCTTTCGCCGGACTTTTGATGCCCTTGTTGCCGGAGATTGAGCGTCGCGCAAATCAAGAAACCCCAGGCTACCGCTACTTTGATCAACATCTGAGCCAAGATTCGCCGCCGAGGCCGAAAAGGCATTCCGGCTCTGCCACGAAAGATGCACGGCGCTCCCGCAGCGCCACGAGCCTTCCTTGCCGGTCGAATCATTCCACTTTCTGGCCTGTAGCTCCACGACAGGTGGAACATGCGCTACCGCCGCCGGACGTGCCGTTATCTTCAAGCTCGGTTGAAACGTCACTGTGACGGGCTCGTCCAGACGACGTTATCTGCTCAAAGTCGAGAATCAAGCAAAAGACATCGAAGTCCAACCCACAAGCTCAAGCACGTTGCTTATTAGCCCTGCGGATACTAGCGTGGTCCCGCCGCGATGCATGGAGACGGTGGAGAAAGCGACAATTTCGCAAATTTTGAAGAGGACATGATTGCGACGAGGAGGCCGTATGCATTGTTTATTGAAGGTAACACTTGCATGGCAACTGCCGTAATAGAAATCTTGCTAAGCTCTTCTATGTGGAGAAGATGCAGCTCGGCGATGCGGAGAAACCGCACGTGGCTGATAAAGAGGAGCCTGACTGATCTTTTGGCTATACCGGCTATATACATGGTCTGCATCTTACTATCGATTTTTCTCTTGGCTTCACGAACCTTCTGGGAACGTCGTCAATGCTGATGACGGGGCGCGGGCATGTCATTGAGCGGCGGTCAGCATGATCCAATCGCAAATGGTCGCTCGTCCCGCTGGATCGTGTCTGGCCGGCAGAATTGGCCGCTTTCAACGCCATCAACTACACACCTCTACCATTCCAGGAGTGGGATGACTGCTAATGCATACGGCAAAAGATGCGATGACATGAGAGGGGTAAGACTCACAGGGGTCTGGTCACTGGGCTGAACAGAGCTGTTCGCATACATAATGCAGGTACCATCCCAGAATTCATGACCGTCGAACGCCTACTGCTTGTTACCTCCTCATAGATCTTCAATGGCAGGCAAGCACGCCATCGTGGGCAGCGCTCTTACCGCTTTAGCTTATGGCCACCCCGGCGGACCGACCAAATCTGATACCACTATCCGGGTTGACAAGAGCGTCACATACCAAGGCTACGATGGTATTGGTTGTTCCGAAGCATTCCAGCGATCTCTCGTCCTACATGAGCTTGACACTCCGTCTCAGAACTTGGCTCTCGATCTGCTCTTCAGCAATAAGACTGGCGCTGGCATGACAATTCTGCGCAATGGTTTGGGTTCTTCACCTGTACAGCACTGGGACTGGATGAAGTCCATAGCGCCAGAAGCACCAGCATCGAACAGCAGCGCAGTAAGCAAATACCCGGTGGCGGCGTGGTAAAGGAAGTCGAGCTCATGGCTGCAACAGCTCAACTTTATTCCGCTTCCTCGAGATGATCAGTACCAAGTGTGGCTTGCCGAGCAGGCCATTGCACGTGGTGTGAACACTCTGTATGCGGATGCATGGAGCGCAGACGGGTACATGAAGACGGATGGTGGGCATCGATTCCATGAGCACTATGGTCAAATCGTGACTGATAGCGACCAGGAACGGACGACTACGGTGGCTACCTATGTGGTGTTACCAATACGTCTTGTGCTACGGGTGACTGGAGGCAGGCGTATGCCAACAAGATCGTCCGCTACATTCAAGACTACGAAGCTCGTGGCATAACGGTGGACTTTGTCGGTTTCCTCAATGAGCCAGATCTCAAGTACGTGGCGAGAGCAGGCGATGAGAATAGTGCTGATGAAGTGTAGCACGACCTACGCCAGCATGCAATCGGACGGTCAACAAGCTGCCGACTTCATCGAGGTGCTCTACCCGACTCTCAAGGAGGCTGGCCTGTCCACAAAGATTGCGTGCTGCGACGGTAGCGGCTGGGAGCAGCAACGAGTCCGTCTGCAGGGCATTCAGGCCGCTGGCGAGGAGTCTGCTCTGGGCCTGGTGACCTCTCACGGTTACAGCTCGTTCCCCTCTACTCCCTTTGCCACTGACCTGAAGACCTGGCAGACCGAATGGTCTACCTTTGACCCGATCAACTACGCTTGGTATGTGAATGGTGCCCAGAGCGAAGGGTTAACCTGGGCGAATCGCATCCACGACCTTTTCGCCGTCTCGAACGTTACTGGTCATTTATATTGGTGGGGTATGCTGTGTCTTTTCCTTGTGTCTCTGCTTCGAGTCGAGTATTGCGGGACTCTTGCAGTTGAAACTACACCCCCTGAGCCATCGTCGATCCTTTTCCACGTCTTTCTCACGCAGACGACATGCTAACCCTACCTTCTCCTAGGAGCGGCCAACACCACGGACAACCAGTCACTGCTCTTCGTCAACAACACCTCCGAGGTGAAGGTCACCAAGAGACTGTGGGCTCACGCCCATTTCGGATCCCGCTTCATCCGCCGTGGTGCTACCAGAGTCTCAGCAACTGTATCCGGCAGCGGCGCAGGCTCTCTCAACGTCACCGCTTTTGCCAACAATGACGGCACGACAGCTGTGCAGGTCATCAACAACGGGAACGAAACGGAGAGCGTCACTTTGCAAGGTGTAGCTTCAGGATGGTCTCGTTCGCCCATCAAGACTTACCTGACAAACAACGAGAACGATTTGACCGAAGGCTACGCAGCGGTGCAATGGGGCAACAAAGCGGTTGCGCAAGTGCCGGCCAAGTCGCTGCTGAGCTTTGTGGTGGAGGCTGCTCCAGGATGGCACGGTTGGCATGGCCGGTAGCCCTCTGTTTCAAAGTTCACGTCGGCTTGCTTGAATTCCAGCAGCGTTTGATCTTGCCGTCGAGACGAATGAAACATCGGAGATCCTTACAAGACTACCGATAACGCGAATCTGTGGGGTTTCATTGGAATAGTCTGGTGTAGCAGAACGAGTATTTATTAGCTATCTGCATTGTGCTCACGACCAGGGCCCCCATCCATGCCCCTGCTCCTTCTGCTTGCAGCTTGGGAATCCCTCGGCACCCTATAACGATAGTCAGTGAATCGGTCCTCAGATTGCCGGCGTACATGGAACTTACTGGTCCTTGTCCATCCGGGCCGGGCACAATGTAGTCACCAACCGTGAACTCAGTCACTTTCTGCCCATACATTCCACCATTCAGCACCATCACGGTCTTCCCGCCATTGCCGGGCAGCACCCTGAGCTGACGAGTGTAGCCTACACCATGGTCGCTCGTTACATTCTGCCAGAACCCAGGCTCACCATTTTGCGTGTTGAGGAACAGCTGATCGTACGTCGAGTCGGAAACGACGATTGTACCATTCGGCCCTCCAGCGGGCGTCCAGATGGTGTACGGCCCAGCACTCGAGTCAGCGCCGTACTCGGTCCGCAGCAGGTGGTCGCCAACTTCACCAAAGGTGAGAGGAGAGTCGGAGATCTTGTAATGTGTGGCGTACGGAGCGCCTTCGTTGCTGCCTCGAGCATCGGTCCATAGTCCGACCTCGTACGAGCACATCCAAGAGCCGTTGCCGATCTGCGCCATGGTGATCATGCCAGGTCTCTGGGTGTAGTTGCTGTACGCGACGGCATTCACCACGGGCCCCCAAGCTTCTAGATTCTGCGATGATTGATATGCGAGCTTCTGGCCGTAGTTGGGGTCGCGTTGGTCGGAGTAGAAGACGTTGAGCTGGTTCTCGTAAGCCAAAATGAAAGGCTCCCAGACGCAAGGAGCACCATTGGTCGTATTAGGTGGACCGCCGTACGCTACGGTTGAGATGTATTCCCACGAGGAGCCTTTGTCTTTGCTGGCGTAAAGTTGAATGTTTGTGCTGGAGAAATCTCCCGGGATACGATTGCCGGAAAGGAGAACAGTGCCGGGTCCATACTCTCCGAACGGCTCAGCAAGCTCGTAGAGGAATGGCTGCAAGATGATGCCGCCGGTCAAACTGGCATTGCCGTCGAAGTAAGCCTTCGAGAAAGAGCTCCAGCTGGCACCGTAGTCGGTACTCTTGAAGATCTCGAAGTACTGCCCATCGGGCGGGTTGTACGCCGCAGTCGCCAGTAAAGTCGGAATGCCAGTCTCGCAGTCCTGGTTGAGGAGCACGGATCGAGCGTAGCTACCGCTCTTGGATGGCCAGTTCGCCGGCGGAGAGAAGACTGTCACGTTCTGCACGTACTCAGCCGAAGAGTAGACAGGAGGAGGTCCGCTTGGGCCAGGCCAACCAGGTGGTCCACCGTGGTGCTGCCAGCCTTGCGGCAGAGCCCGGGCTGCACCGAGCAAGGTCGAGACGGTAGCGGCTTGCGTCCACTTCATGTTATTGGCTGTGAGATGGCAGGCTGCTCGGTCGATGCCTGGGCCATGGGCAGATCTTTTTATACTCTCCACCGGAAGAGCCATCGCAGGAGCCCCTCATCTCGAAGCCTGCCAGCCGTATACCGCAGCATTTAGGCCGGCTACGAGGCTCCTTCGTTAGCATCGACCATACGCGAACAAGTTAGGGCAAGCATGTCGTTCGCAGTACGAGGCACTGCGGAGCCCGAGTATCCGGAAGCGTTGTATATTGCTGTCGAATGATTCGTCACAGGGAAGGTCGAGAAGTCGGGATGCCGGCCAAGCATTCAGGCTAAAGCTTCGTACAAATGATGAAAGCTTGGATGCTGATCAGCATCTTCTCACCACCCGAACTCTTGCGGGCAGCCCCACCGGAGTTTCACCGGCTCTCACGTCATTTGCGGAGTGAAAGTGCAGATATCAGGGAAGGTGGACGACTTTGCTGCGTGTCGTGGGACGGTATCGGAGCTTGCAAATCCCGCTCATAAAGCGACGCGACGGCAAAGGGCAGAGGGTTACCCTGTGATTGCCCTCGTATCGCACATATGATCGATCCCGCTGACGGCGCCTTACAGCCTTGAAGATCCTGGGAGATACCCAGCCTTATAGCCTCCGTCACATCAGACACAGTGTCGCGCTTCTGACTGCCGCAAATGCAGCGCCCTCGAGGAATGTCCCCTCCACGCGGCGGTACCGCTGTTCGTCAGTCATGTAGTAGTGCAAGCGCACTGTGATCCTCTGGACGAGGTCGATGAGGCGGATGGGCAGTGGTGGTGGGTGAGCCGTGGAGAACCTTGCCTCACGATCCAGCCATTCTCGCCTGGATCATAACTCGATGCCGATTCCTGAAGCTGAAGCTCCTCTCTTCTTCCCACGGCCCAGGCTGCACTGGTTCCAGCGCTTCCACCTCCCTTACAATGTTAATCAGGGCCCAAGCCACCATCCTGCTCGCCATGACCTTACCCGGACAGTGTCTTGGTCCCGCGCCGAAGGGCAAGGCCTCGAAAGGGCTGGGCTTAAGACCGTCCCAGCGTTCAGGGCGGAAGACTTCTACGTCCTCGCCGTAGAGAGATGTGTTGCGGTTGAGACTGTAGTGACTGTAGAGTATGTAGGTCCCAGGCTTGACGAAAAGTGGTGAAAGGCCGTCCGGTCCTCCACCATGGGGCAGGACTGTTGGGTTGACAGAGACACGGCCATGAACGGAGAGGGGGGGATGGAGTCGATTGGCTGTGGTGGTATATCAGAAAGAGACCCTACACCACTCGATGTGTAGTGCATACCTTCAGCAATAGTCCATTCAAGATAAGGAATCGTGTTCAGGTCGGCAATGCTTGGCTCGCGATCGCCGAGATGGTGTAGTACTACGGCTCGGAGCCTTGCATACACTCCTGGCCTTGCTGCCAACAGATTGAGGGTCTCGCTCAGAGCCAAGCCAACAGACTCGTGGCCGGCCAGCAGTATGTTGAGCAGCTCTCCGCGAGTCCGCGTGTCGTCGGGCGTGCAAGCAACAACTCCGTCAGCTATCGAGGTGGCCGCATCTTTGACGGCGACAATGCTCTTGGGGAAATTTTTGTGTGTAATCAGGCAGCGAGCTCTCTGCACCTCGCAGTCCACAAAGGCAATGACTCGACCCTGCACCTCTCTCAGTTGTCTACTCCATGTAAGCTTGCCCAGGCGCTGTCTCTGCGAGAAGAAAATGGTCATGCTACGCATGAGACGGCACAGCGCGGTCCACTGAGGAGCGAATTGGTTCTCGTTGATCTGGCCCCGCATCGACGAGAGCGTCGCAGTAGATGTTCCAAACAATACCTGACTTGTGACGTCCATGGCGTAGCGCATCGCCAGCTGCGCGGGATCGAAAGCAGTCGGGCCCAGACATCGTATCTCAGCCACCAAAGCCGCAGCATGAGGTCCCAACAGCTGCTCGTCGAATGCACAGCAATCCAATCCGATCTTGATCATACACCGCGATTCGAGCCATTCTTGCCCTTCAGTGGCAGAGCCGCCTTTCCCCAAGATGCCCGCGACGAGCTTCTTTCGGAACGGCACGATGGTGTAGTCGTCCGCATGAGTCTTCATGATGCACTCCAGATTGAGCGGATCAATGGTATTGATGATGTGTTTGTGGAAGATGCGAGAGGCGTGGGTGGAGCCATATCGCAGGAAGCGTTCATGCACACCGGCTGCGAAGCGATGCTGGAGAACATTTCGAGCGTTCTCGAGCAAGAAGTCGATGCCGAAGAGCCAGGGATGCTTGAGAG
>DAHZQE010000389.1:0-7068 GCA_027409005.1 Ferrimicrobium sp.
ATCTTTGCTAGCAGCGACGTCACATCTGCGGAAAAGGAACAGGTCTCCACTCTTCTGGAGACTGTCAGCCGCGTCACCGAATGGGTGGACAAGGAAGAACTGATTGACGTGGTCACCGCCGTCTCAGGTAGCGGTCCGGCGTACTTCTTCGCCTTGACCGAGCATATGATTGCTGCGGGGGTAAAGCTAGGCTTGTCAGAGGAGCAAGCCACGCGGTTGGCAGCACAGACCTGCTTCGGCGCTGGCAAGATGCTGACCCAGGCGACCGACTCTCCGGGTCAGCTGCGCAAGAACGTCACGTATGTGTTGCCGCAACGATTACGAGGCTTTTGCAGGGTGTATGCTGACACATTTGCCCTGACTCAGGAGCCCAAATGGCACAACACAGGCAGCGCTGGAGTCATTCGAGGCATCAGGGTTCGCCGACATCGTCGACAAGGCGGTGAAAGCAGCGACCGATCGCGGCGAGGAGCTGGGCAAGACGCTGGGCAGGCAGTGAGTTTGTTGAACTTAGTAACGACTTCTCGGCTGTCTACGGCCATGTATGCGAGCAAGCGAGGCTACTTTGGCCGTGCTGACGCCAACGTACTGTTCCGCGCCGCTCACTTCCGCTCCGCTTACTTCCGCTCTTCCAGCCCACACCACTCGGCAATGAAAAGCGCCATAGCCGTCGTCACACGCTTTATGCTTGCGATGCTCACCCACTCATCAAATCCGTGAATGTCCCCCGAAATCGGGCCGTACACCATTGCTGGGATCTTGTCGTACAGACTGTGGACGCGAGCATCAATGTAGGCCGTCGAAGTCTGAGTCGTCAACTCTTCTCCAGTGGCTTGCTTGTGGGCCCTTCTGAGGGTCTCTTCTGCTTCGCTGCCCGGCTCAAGCACGTAACCCTCGGAGAAGAAACCATTCCAGGTGATCTTCGGCGGGTTCTGGCTGAGGTACGAGTCTGTCTTCGCGAAGTCGGCAACCCTCTTCTCGATCTCTTCGGCTGCCGACTTTGCCGTCACTCCGGGCACAATTGCGATGCGGCAGTCTACGCGACACCATGCTGGCACGGAGCTTGCCCAGTCGCCAGCGTTCACGATGGCGACGTTGTAGTTGAGGGGATGTGGCTCGTTCTCGAAGAAGCGCGCTTGAGCGTGACGGTCATTCCACTCCTTCTCGAGCTCCCGCAGGCTGTGGACCACCTTCCAGCAGCTATCGATGGCATTCGATCCGGTCGACATGGCTCTAACATGCACAGGCCGCCCGCGAACTTCGATTTGAAACCACAGCACACCAACATTCGCTCGTACCAGCTGCTCCTGCATCGGCTCCGGGATCAGCGCGGCGTCGGCCTTGTAGCCCTTGAGGTGGGCCATCAGGGTGCCGTTGCCGGTTGACTCTTCCTCGACGACGGCCTGCAGGATCACCTCAGAGGCGGGCTGCATTCCAATGCGGTGAAGGGCTTCCAGGGCCCAGACATTTGCTGCAGCACCAGCTCGCATGTCTCCGGCTCCTCTACCGTACATTTTGTCGCCGTCGATGTGAGCGCTGTAAGGGTCCGACGACCACATGTCGGTAGGGCCGAGAGGTACGACGTCGATGTGGCCGTTGAGAATGAGGCTTTTACCTTTGGCCTCGCCCTTCGGTTTATGCGTGCCGACAACTATAGGAGCATGCGAGTGGGTAGGACTGAACTTTCCGGCGCCCACATGCTTGGATAGCTCCTCTTCGTCCATCTCGATCTTAACAGGTTGCCATCCTCGTTGCTGGTATTGCTGAAAGACCCAGTCCTGGACTGCGGCTTCCTCGCCTCGCTGACCGCCGAATCTGACGAGCTTCTGCGTGTATGCAATCTGCTCATCGAAGCCATCTTCGACTGACTTGGTAATGGCCGCTATCTGTTCCTTTGAAAGCGGAGGCATGATGAGCTTGTTCGCCGTGGAGCAACTTGTGATGGACCTGCCAGCACACGAAGAATAACGCGCAATTGCCCGCGCGACTCAACACAGTTAAGAGTATTTAGGTTCCGTAGCTTCTCATTCGCATGTATGTTCCCGCGACGATTCAGCGCTTTCAAATTGACGATTTACTGGCATCTTATACTAACCCTGCCTGCAGGCAAAGACAAGATCCATAGTTGCATTTACTGTAGCCGAGAAGGCGGGGCAGCCGAAGGACAGCCTCCTTCCTCATGAGGCAGCTACAGGCGAGCCCGTCCTCAAGCTCAACTCCATCAATTTGTCGGCACTCCAAGATACTGATCAAGCTGAATGTCCGCCAGATCCCCGGCTAGCGCAAAATGCGTTCCCTGAAGGAGGATCTGACAGACGATGAAATGCCCGTCTCCACCGCAGCGACATCTCCGCACCCCCCAGCCGAGAGCTACAGAGCATCATGATGACTGCTCGCGTTGGAGAGGGCCATTCGTGAGGCTCAATCCTACCTCGAAGAAATAGCGCCCCATGTTCAGAGAGAGGAAATTCTGATTTAGATTAGCCACTACTCAAAGGGAAGGATTATTGCACTGACTACCAGGGGTGAAATGTTTCGAGGTGTAAGCGACGACAAGGTCTGTCATTGGTTTGCCCGGATTGACGGCGACCCAGTCATCGACAAGAAGTCGTTTGACTCGGTCATTGCCGTTAAGGAAGCACAGACACTTCGGCCCCCACGTGGAAGTTGTGGAGTGCCTTTCGCTATTTCGCCCCAGCGGAAAGAAGCAGACACACATGCAAAGAAACAGCAGGAGAAGAGTGCGAAATTGCGGAGATTGCTGAATGTCATATACAACAGCTCTAGGTTTGTCAGACAGCCTCGGGTGTACTGAAGCATGCCCGGCCTTGGTGCTGACTGACCTCTGGCTCTCATCGCAATGCCACCACAGCCATGCAAGTGTCATAGCATGGCCATCTACTGAACGAACAAGGAATCGCCCATCGTGTTTTCGTACATCTTGATCAAGTCCGCCAGCTTCTTCGACTCCGCAGCGAAGTTAAGCGGAGCAGCAGAGTGGACTTGATAGCGGACCCTGTATCGCCGTCAGCATGAGCGCAGCAAGTAGTCACGAGATAGGTATCTGGCGCGCAAGGCTCTTTCCGAGATCGGATTCACAGAGTCATTGATCGGCTTGTGCATATTTTGGCCGTGCAGATCCACTGTCCTGTCTTCGCACGTGTTCGTTGCCGCTATGGGGAACGGATTTTATTTGTCGTTGTTCGCAGCTGGCTATGCTTCTACCGAACCAGAAACCATGACAGGCCACGTCAATTACATTCCAGTCACCAGCGTCTTGGCACCTCCAGAGCTTCCAGTTTCGGCGAGCTGTAACACCATGATTAGCGATGAAGTCTTCCAGTTCGACGGAGACATGCGAAGATGGCCAGAGCTAGCGAAGCTGGGATCCTTCTGGCGACGGTCAGCCAGATGTCACTGCTGCTCGTCGTGCTGGTCTTGACCACGATGTGACCCTCGGCTAGTTAGCTGCGCGGAACACGAAGGGTGAGATGTTGATGAAGTACGGCGCCACGTTGGCCCACTCTCTGAGTTGTAGATGTCACCGAAGTTCTGTATGATGAACCTACGAGGCTTGCCTGTCGTTGGATTGAGGACGCGATCGTTGGAGAGGCTGTAACGCTCCCTGGCGTGGATGTCTCGGTGGCGGTGGGTCTTGTCAGTCGTATATGTGGAGGTCGGCAGGAGAAAGCAGCGTGGCAATTTGAACCGATGTCGATGGCCTAAAAGTCAAGGGTCAACGCACACCCCAAGCGAATTGTCTGTGCGGAGACGGCACTTACACCCTTCTTCCATTATTGCAGCGAACCTTCAGTCTTTGAGGTCGGCAATCCTGAGAGTGATCAGTCGAATGTCTGCAGATCTTCCCATCTGGGCGACGGTCTGCGCTCTCGATTTTACGTACATTGAACACCTCGGCACGGAATCCTTCGCCTGGGCCAGTCTGCTCGACGGTCGCGCTCATTTTGCCCTTCTGTCAGACCCCCTTCAACTCGGCTGCGGTATCCACAGAAACATGACATCATTCGTAACACCATTGAAACACTTCTCCCATGATTATAGTCGCACTTCGGACCGCCAGGCGATGCATAGGTAGCATAGTGGACGTTGTAGTCCATCTTTCCGGCCATGGTTGTGTGCTGATATGTAGTGAGCGTCGGCGCCATCAGTGACTTCGTGCTCCACGTCCGTAGGAAATCAGCGCTGCCGGCCAGCGCCGCCACCATGTGCGTCACTCTGATTTGTTTCGACTCGCCAACGAGCATCGTCAGTCGCTTCAAGGTCATAACAGAGAGGCCAACCTGGGGCGATGCATTGACTCAGCCGTGCATGCCATTCGGTCCTGTCTTTGTAGAGCTACTTGAGATTAGTGCTTCGTACCCGCGGAGCTTCTCTCGGTGCCCCAGGTGGAACGTAAGACTTGTCATGCATAGGCGAAGAGATTCCTGGGGTGTCTTTCGACGAATCGTAAGACCCGCCATCCATGGACGCGCAGCTTCCTTTAGTCCACTCATTGCCCTCGTGTTCTCCAATGAGCTGCGACAGTCATGCATCAAGGCAAGCTCTGCTCGTTGCTTGATTGAATCGTAAGACGTCGAGGACATCGACTTAGACAAGCACGCGCGAGGCTGTAGTCGCAACACGCGAATACCATCCAACTGGCTTCGAAAAGCATCTGTTACTATAGATTCTTGTCCGACTGCTGCGTCGCGCTCTTGGGCTCTTCCGACTTCGACCCCTAGGCTGGCGGCTCGATGGCGTTGGCTACTTTCTGAAGGAAGGCTTGTTTTTCATGGACGCCAAGGAGCGCAGCCATGCCTAGAACATGAAAACATGAGCAAGTGTTTTCTGTCCTGCGGAATAGCTGGGTTGGGGTTTGTGATATAGTGACGAACCGTGGCACGTGGCAGATTTGGCGATTGGAAGACAGAGGACCAGTTCGTGGTCATTCGTCAGATTTCATATCGTCACAAGTCGCAACCACCCCATCATTAGCGTCAACGTCTTGGATCTGCTCTGCTCCCTCCTGCTTCTCCTCTCAATGGGATGTCAACAGGTCCTTCTTTCACATCATATACAAATCCGACGATCTTCCTGCCCACCTTCCTTGGCGGCGGAACAACAATGTGATCACAGCTCCCCTTGTTCTGAGCCGTAATACTTGTCGCCAGCTCCCGCATGACATCGATCAACTCCCTCTGACCCGCCATCAGCTCCCTGACTTGCCCTTTGAGAGCCTCGACGCGCTCATTTGATCGATCGAGCTGGGAGGCTGTGTGAGACGTCAAGGCTGCAATGGCGTTGGAAGTTGAGATGACGGAGTCTTGCAGAGCGGAAGACTGGGTGTTGGCGCGGCTGGCGTGTTGCTTAAGATGTTGGGCATTTACTTCGGTCACGGCTTGTATCTTGCTAAGATGAGAGGAAAGCGCTGACATGATGAATTTGGCATCGCCGGTGCCGGAGCTGCTTTCCCGCTGTTGCTGCAAGCCGTGATTGATCCGGTTCAAGCGTTCTGTGAGTGGTGTGAAGTCAATCTCGGAAGAGGGTGCTAATTGCTGCTTAGCGTTGGTAAGTGCGCGCATCTGCGCCAAGTTCTCTTCGGTGGCTCGGCGGATGGCCTCCAGAGATCCTGCGAGTGGACCCAGGTCAATTGTGTGGCTGGTCTTTGCCTCGAGCAATTTCTCTTGGGCTTTAGTGCTGGCTTTTTGCGCGTCAACAAGCTCCTTCAGCTGCTCGGAGTCGAATTCGGCCCATTCGCGCAGTGACTCAAGGTGTTCAGCAAGCAAGTCGAGCTTCTCATGGAAACGGTCCAGGCTACTCGACGTTGCACCATTCTCCACAACAACCTCCCGCAGACTGCGGTGGGCTTCGACGAGCTCGCCCAGCCGAGTTTGTTGCTGCTTGGCTGTCGTGCTGATGCCACTCAGTCGGCTAGAAACTGCGTCGAGCTTATCGGAAGACGTCTGCTTGCTTGCGTTTACTGCGTCGCGCACGCTATTCTGGGCGTTAATGATCCTTGGCAAGGTATCTTTGCTCGACTGCGTCAGCGCTTTCATGGCTTCCACGTGGGAGAGCAGCTCGCCCATCTTGCTTTCTAGGGGTGCGAATTCAACGCTGGGAGTCTCGCCCTTCTGCGTGAGAGTTTTTCGAAGAAGATCAAGCCTCTCGTTCAGCGGCTGGACTTGCGCAAGGCTTTTAACCGCTTCTGTCATGCCATCCATCTTTTCAACGAGCTGGCCGAACTCTCGCTTGCCGGCTGTCTTTGCGTGCATGTTGCCTTCCTCGATCGCGTTGTAGATTTGCTCGATGTGCTCGCTGAGTGGCGACAAGGCCTTTGCCACCATCTCGCTCGGTCTCCTGCTGAGCGGCGGAGGGTTTTGTGCGCCACTGATTCCTGCAGCGTTTTCGGCCTCGCCATCATCGCCATCACCAGCCGCAAAACTCACCAGAGCCTGGATATGCGAGGATTGTTGCTCAAGAGCTTGTCTCAGACTGGTGAAGTGCTCGGCCAACGGACCGAGATCAACGATTGGCTGTGGTGGTGCTGGTGGTGTGACGCCAGCTTTCTTGCCTTCTTCCAGCAACTCTTTAATCAACGCCGAGTTCTGCTGCACAGCTTCCTGCATGCTGCTCAGCTTCTCCGTGAGTGGCGTGAAGTCCGTTTGTGGCGCGGCATCCGTGAAGCTCCTCTCGTTCGCTGCGTTCCGCTCCATCAACGTCTGGATACGGTCAAGATGGGAAGATACTTGGACCATATCCACCAATGTCGAGTTCTCTCGGCCAGGAAGACGTTGCAGAGCGGAGTGCAGCTTGTCTTCGGTCTCGGCCTGCTTCTTGGCCATTGCTTCCATGTTCTCGCCATGCTTCTCCAGTAGCTCGTTTACGCGCGCGAGATGTGAAGAGAGGCTCGACATGTCGAAGTCGCCGACTTGCTGCTCATTCGCTGGGCTGCTCTTGACCACGGCTTGCTCACGCGCTGTCTGATGCGCTGCCAGCGTTGAATTCGCACCCCTAGAAAGCAAGATGGGCGAGCTGCTCTCCCACGTGGAAGCCATGAAAGCGCTGACG
>DAHZQE010000393.1:0-3121 GCA_027409005.1 Ferrimicrobium sp.
ACATTTACCGACTTTGTCGTGGTGGATGATGACTTGGGGGATGTGAAGACCCTTAAGGTCGCCTCCACTCCCACTGATCCATCAATTGCGATCGCAGGGGGTCTAGCTGCCTTGGCGGAGTATGGAGTGGACCCGGGTGCAGTATCTTTTTTCAGCCACGGTACGACCGTAGCCACTAACGCACTCTTGGAGGGAAAAGGGGCGCGCGTAGGGCTCCTCGTTACTCGGGGCTTTAGGGGCGTTTACGATGTGATGGACCAGACCCGTGGAGCCGGGCGATCAGTATACGATCTCAATTTCACCAAGCCCGCGCTGCTATCGCCGGGACAATGGACGGGTGAGATTGATGAACGGATTGATGCCAGCGGCCATGTACTAGTCTCCTTGGACGAAGAGCAGGCGCGAAGAGCCATTCAGCACCTCTTGGCCGAAGGAGTAGACGTAATTGCGGTCTGTTTTCTGTTTTCCTTTCTCAACCCCCGGCATGAGCAACGAGTTGGGGAACTGGTGCGCGAGCTGGCGCCAAAACTGCACGTTTCGCTATCATGTGAAGTGTTGCCGCGTATTCGGGAGTACTTCCGACTCTCCACCACCGTGGTGAACGCCTTCGTGCAACCGATCATGGCCAGCTATCTCTCCCGAATTGCAGCGGGACTTAGCGACCAGGGCATGGCCAGTCCCCGCCGTTATGTGATGCAGTCCAGCGGTGGAGTCAATTCGTTCCGGGGGGCAGCGGCCCGTCCCGTCACATCAATTCTTTCAGGGCCGGCTGCCGGAGCTATCGCAACTGCGCGAATATCCGAGGCGGCAGGTTTCGGCTATGCTATTGGCTTCGATATGGGTGGTACAAGTGCCGATATTGTTATCATTGTCGACGGGCGTCCAGCGGAAACGACTGAAGGGAAGATCTCGGGCAGGGACCTGGCGGTGCCTATGTTGGATATTCATACCCTTTCAGCCGGTGGCGGGACGCTTGCCTATGTTGACCAGGTTGGGGTGCTGCAAGTTGGCCCTCAAAGTGCGGGGGCGGAGCCTGGTCCTGCTTGTTATGCCCGCGGTGGGACACGACCGACGGTTACCGATGCCAATGTGGTGCTCGGGCTATTGCCATCAGACACTCAGCTGGGTGGACACCTGCCGTTGCGTGCCGACCTAGCTTCCAAGGCGGTGGAAGAGCACGTTGCTCAGCCGCTTGGGATCGGGGTTGATGAGGCGGCCGAGGCCATCTTGCGTATAGTGAACGCCCGCATGGAGGCGGGGGTCCGTCGGGTCAGTACGGAGCGGGGTCACGATCTGCGGGACTTTATCTTAGTGGCTTTTGGTGGTGCTGGGCCACTCCACGCAGCTGCTCTCTGTCGTGATCTCGGCATTCCACGTTTCATGGTTCCGACGTACCCGGGATTAGCCTCGGCACTCGGCCTTCTACTTTCTGACGTGACTCGTGACTTTGTTCGTTCGCGGATCAGTCCTCTAACAGCTGAGGCGAAATCGGAGATGGAGCAGATATTCGCAGAGATGGAGCGAGAGGCCGGTTTAGTTATGGAGGCAGAAGGTTACCAGGATTGGAAGCGGGAGCGCTGGATCGAATTGAGGTATGCTGGCCAGGGCTACGAGCTACCAGTGCCCTGCGAGAGCGGCGAGGATGTTGAAACCCTGAGAGTTCGTTTCGACGATTTTCACGAGAAGCGTTTTGGCCATCGTGCTTCCGATGCAAATGTGGAGGTGGTTAGTTACCGGCTTACTGCTCGTGTTCTGGTTATTCCACCTTCCGTCGTGCGGCAACGCCCAGTGAGCCCTGCGGTTCCCGTTACCAATGTGAAAGTGCACATTCCCGAAGTCGGCAAATTAACATCCGTTCCTGTGTATACCCGGCACGAATTGACTAGCGGGCAGATAGTGACAGGACCGACAATTTTAATTCAGGACGACACAACTACGGTGCTGTACCCGGGTCAACGGGCAGCATGTGACGCCTCCGGTAATCTAATCGTGGAGGTCGAGGCTAATGTCTAAGTTGGATCCTGGTACCTACCAGGTAATCACTAGCTCTTTTAGTAGCATTGTGGAAGAGATGCAAAGCTCACTTTTCCGCACAGGGTTTTCTACTGCGGTTCGCGAATCTCATGATGCCAGCTCTGCGATATTGACTTCTGATGGCCAACTGATGGGACAGTATGCTTTGATCCCTACACACATGGGGGCCTTTCCTGCATGTGTGGCCGCAGTACTCGCGCGGTTTCCGCAGAACGAGATTCGTTTGGAAGACAATTTTGTTCTAAACGACCCTTATCTCGGAGGGTGTGCCCACTCTGCCGATGTGGCGGTGCTCACGCCGGCGTTTCACCGAGGAGAGCTAGTCGGTTTTTGCGCCACTATGGCGCACAAAGCCGATCTTGGCTCGATTAGCCCTGGTGGCGGAGCTAGCCAGGCCAAAGATGTGTTTCAAGAGGGACTTCTTCTGCCTCCTGTTCGATGGGGACCCGACATCGAGGATGTGCTGAGGCGCAACAGTCGTACGCCAGATCTTGTAGTGGGAGATTTGCGTGGGCAGATTGGGGCTAACCGTATTGGGGTCGATCGTTTCGTGGCCTTGTGCGAGCGCTGGGGCAGTGAAACCATTCGAGATGCAACCTATGAGTTGTTTGACAAGACTGAGGCACGGACCCGTAATGCCCTCCTTGGCTGGCCGGATGGGACATACCGAGCCGAAGGGTACATGGATGACGATGGTCAAGGCTCAGAGCCAGTCCATCTCGCCCTGGAGTTGACCAAGAAAGGTGATCAAATCCGATTTGATTTTTCCGCCAGCGATAATCAGACCAACGGTCCGGTAAATATCCGTCCATCCCTAGTTCGTGCCTGCTGCTACTACGGCTTGGTGGCCTGTATCGACCCGGATCTGCCCAATAATGCCGGTCTTGCTCGGGTAGTGGAAACACGCTTTTCTACGCATAGCGTGCTAAACCCCGACTTTCCCGCTCCGGTGAACGTGTACGTTTACACGCTCAGCTTGGCAGCAGAGCTAGTTTTGTCGGCTCTGGGGCAGATGGCTCCTGAACGGCGGATTGCCTGTAGCGGAACCGGAGGAGGGCTCACCTTTGCCTATCCCAAAGAGGGCGGC
>DAHZQE010000411.1:0-6154 GCA_027409005.1 Ferrimicrobium sp.
TCTCCAGCGTCGCGGAGAGTCTGTAGTCGCAGCTGAGGCTTCTTATCAGGTGCGAGACGATGGCAGGGGAGGGCATCGTTGATAGATTCCAGCATGATCCCCATGGAGACTGCAACTGAACGTAGTTTCGCTAGATCTTCAGTCGATAGCGTTCCTGCATTGATGTGCGGAAGCATGTGTTCTTGAAGCGCCAACTTGGCCGCCGTATGGAGATAGTCGACCGTTGAGGCAAAACCTAGCTCGTCGAGCTCCGCCCTTGCTCGGGTGTAGCGATCCTCCGGTCGTTCTCCGAGAGTGAATAGAGCTTCGATTGCCCCCTGATCGTGGGCTGAACGCGCCAGATCGATAACCTCCGCTGCGGTCATATACGCCCGCTGGAGGCGTGCCGGAGCTTTTGCAAAGGTACAGTAGCCGCAGCTATCACGACACAACATAGTGAATGGGAAGAATGCCTTTGGTGAATAGGTCACCAAGGTGCCGAAGGTGGCGTCCCGGAGTTTGCTTGACTCGCTCAATAGTTTTTGCGTTGACCAACGTGTCAGGTTTATCTGCATGACAATACCTTAGTTCTTACTGAACCGAGGGGTAGATGGCGGTCAGTCCTATGTGTCTATCAGGTACTCAGCGCTTGAGTTGCGTTGTCACCCACTGGCGTTCGTGGCCCGATCATCTTTTCACGCTTAGCCAATCCGCAGACCTGGTGATTCCGTCTCCACTGCCAGCTCGCAGCGGTATTAGCTGGTGAGCCCCTGTGCGGCGTCTCTGTCAACAAGGAAAAGCGTGTTCGTTGGATCGAGCGAGTGAATAGGCAATCCGTCGCCATGGATAGCGCGCTCAACAACCGCCGCCTTGTCTGGTCCGGTCGCAACGACAATTCTGAACTGGAAGCGGTTAAGTGCAGGAAACGTCAGAGTGATGCGTTCGAGTGGGTTGGCATTGGAGGGATCTCTGTTGTAGGTCACCAATGAGCTACGATTGGAGAGGGCTAAGGAGTCAGGGAAGAGCGAAGCGGTGTGTCCATCTGTTCCCAGGCCCAGATGCACTACTGACCAGGGTTGATACTCTGCCAACAAGAACTCATAGCGTTTCGCATAGCCGTTAGCCAAAGCTGTTCGAGCCTCTAGTACTCCAGAGTCGGGTGTCTCGCAATCGGCGAGTAGTTGTTTTTCGGTAGGAGTGTGGCAGGTGATCATCGGAAGCTGCAGATAGTCGAGCGCATCGAGCCCAGTAGATATATGCATCCAGTTGGAACGGTCGTCGTCGGAGGGAACTAGACGTTCATCTACCTGTCCAATTGCGAACGGTTGCCCGGAATACTCAGCGAGTGAGCTTCGTAACGGTGCGAGAAGTTCGAGTATGGTATGACCCCCAGAGAGAAGGAGGAGTCCTCCATCTGAAAGGTGTTCTATGACGTGCGTTCCGAATCGATCAGGGACGTCGTCGGCTATTTCATACTGAAACTGTGCCACATCACTCCTTTCTACCCACCAACTGGAGGCTAGCCTTCCTGTCCTAGGACCTGTACGGGGAGCGCGAATGAAGTTAGCCACTGGCTACGCTGCTATCCTAATTTAGGCTAGTGCGGTTTGATCTTCGATGGGGAGGCTTTTGACGTGAGTCAACGGGATGGTGTGAAGTCTGCAGTCTCAACGTCGTTGCAATATGTGAAGCAAGAGACGATCGATCCGGCCAAGCGGCTTGGTGGCCTGCTTGCATGGGGTTTGATCGCCTCCATCCTCACCGCTTTTGGATTCGTACTTGTTGCGCTGGGGTTACTTCGATTGTTGCAAGATGAGACTGGTTCGGCCTTTCAAGGGCATCTTAACTGGCTCCCATACCTGATTACCCTGGTGGTCGTGGTGGTGGTACTTGCAGTCACGCTTAAGCGAATTGGAAAGCGAGGAAGGTGAAGATGGCGGACAAGATCAGCCTCAGTGACGTAGAGGACTCCATCCGTGGCATCCAGAGGTCGGCTAATGGGTCACTCAACGCTTTGCGACCAGCTTTTCCAGGTTTCGTTGGCGTAGCAGCTGGCTTATTGGTTTTTATTGCATTCGTTGCTGGATATCGCAGGGGCCGCAACAAAACTTCGGTTATCGAGATCACGCGGCTGTAAGGAGAGGAATGTGGTGAGACGAAGAGTTGTCCTTTCGTCGCTCCGACCGTCTGCGTTGGTGGCTCGATTTCTTCGTAAGGTTTTTGCTGACTCCAACAATCGGTGGGTATTGGCTGCTGCCTTCGCTGCCTATGTCTTTTTGAGCCTTACTAAAGGAAGACTGAGTCGACGCTTTCTCTCACCTCATGGGAAGACCAAGGTGAACCTCAGTGATGGAGCTAGCTACATGATCTCTTTGAAGTCTCGTTCGAAGGCGTGACGACTGTAGAGCGAGTTTTTCGCGAGGGTACGTTTGCACTAGTCGTCGATCCACGCGGTCGTCGATCTCTTCTTCTGCTCGAGGCTGGTGCGAGCGTTAGTACTCATCGGGGTCTGCTCGAGCACGACAGCATTATTGGCGTACCTCCAGGTTCGACAGTGCCGACACGATCCGGATCCGAATTCGTCGTGTATGCGCCGTCATTTTCGGACATCATCCTGGAGATGCCACGAGGTGCGCAGATCATCTATCCTAAGGACATTGCGGCTATGCTTGGGGAGCTCTCGTTGGAGCCAGGGATGCGCGTTCTTGAGGCTGGCTTTGGGTCAGGTGCGCTTACCATGGGGATGTTGCGCTGTGGGGTCGTGGTGGTGACAGTGGAGAAGCGAGAGGATTTTGCGAATCGCGGACGCAAAAATGTAGAGAGCTATCTTCCAGCCAGTCTCAGCGAAAATCTAACCGTGGTGAACGGCGACGTTACCGAGGTTGAACTCGAAGGAAGCTTTGACAGAATCGTACTCGATCTGTTGGATCCCTGGCTCGTTGTCGGGCTCGTGCGCCACTTGCTGGTAGCCGACGGCAGGGTGGTGGTCTATGTTACAAATATAAATCAGGTACAAGAGACGGTACGTGCCATGCGGAGCAACTCGCTCATCATCGACTCGGTCAAGGAGATTCTTGAGCGATGCTGGGTCGTCAACGGTGATGTCGTTAGACCCGAACAGAAGATGATCGGCCACACCGGCTTTATCATCAGTGCAAGGACGACGCAACCAACACTCTCCAGGGGGCATTCATCTGACTGAGAGTAGTGGGTTGCAAGAGCTGGTTCAAGGTCTCGATGACATCTCCGAGGCATTCGGTTCTGCATGTATCCATACTGGCCTCAGGTGTTATCTTGCCAGGAGGCACCTCTCCTGAAGCACTCAGCTCTAGGTAGGCGCCCTCTCAACAGGCCTGCTGCAGGCAGCGCCGTTGAAATCAGCCTAACTAGGGCGGCTCATCGGAGGAGACCTAGCGCAAAACCCGGGTCTCGTGATAGCCGCCCGAGGAGAGGAGATCTCACTGAGCTGGTCACGCTCATACTGTCAAGTGGGCGAGCTTAAGCGCTGAACCGTAGAGGAAGCTGCGGCTAGTCGTTCTCCACGAAAATGCACTCTCCTGGGCACTCTTCGCTTGCCTCAGTGACTGCGTCCTCTAGATCTTCAGGTACCGGCGCCATTTGAGTAGCTCCACCAGGGTTATTGAAAACCTCTTGGCCTTCTTTCACATAGGCCAACCCGTCATCGAGCAGGGTGAAGACCGGCGGACAGATCTCTTCGCATAAGCCATCGCCGGTGCAAAGATCCTGGTCAATCCAGACTTTCATCGAGGTCCTTTCCATTTAGGTTACTGTTTCGGAGCAAGCTGCGCCGCGCTATGTTCTGTAATATTTTGCTATGAAGAACAGCATCAAGTGTAGTCGCCTGAGAGTGGTTCTAATTTCGCCACCACTCGGGTAGCGTGAAGAAAGGAAGGAGGCGTGATGGTCGATCGCAGAGATCCTAACGAGGAACAGTTGACAGCGCAAGAGCGACAGACGGTAGATGCGCTTCAACTTGAGATTCAAGAACTTAGGCGTCGGATGAGTGACGCGCCTTCGCGCGAGCGCGCATTGGAGGAGAAGCTCCTAGAGGTATCAGGTGCGCTCTCGCAGCTTCAGGCAAAGAATGAGAAGTTGACGTTCACGCTGCAGCAGGCTAGAGAGCACATTGCAAACCTACGCGAGGAGGTCGAGAAATTAACACAACCTCCGGCGGCCTATGGAGTCTTTATCGGCACTAATGACGATGGGACGGTAGATATTTTCTCGTCTGGGCGCAAGATGAAGGTGGCGGTTCACCCCGACATCTCTCCTGTAGATCTTCGGCATGGGCAAGAGGTTACGCTCAATGAGTCCTTCGCGGTCATTGGGGTGCGCGAACATGACCGAAGCGGCGAAGTAGCGATGGTCAAGGACGTTTTGGACGACGGGGAACGTGTGATAGTCGTCGGACGTGGAGACGACGAACGCGTTGCTCTCTTGAGCGGGGTATTGCGAGAGAGCCGGATTCGTGTGGGTGACAGCGTTATGGTTGATCCACGCTCGTCGATGGTGCTTGAGCTGCTCCCTAAGCCAGAAGTCGAGGAGCTCGCCCTTGAAGAGGTCCCAGACATCAGTTACTCTGATATCGGTGGACTTGACCGTCAGATCGAGGAGATCCAAGACGCAGTAGAGTTGCCATTTTTATATCGGGATTTATTTTCTAACTATCGCTTGCCGGCTCCAAAGGGTATCTTGCTTTACGGCCCTCCGGGTTGTGGTAAGACCTTGATTGCAAAGGCGGTGGCGAACTCGTTAGCAAAGAAGATCGAACAGACCTCCGGTCGAAGTGTGAAAAGTTACTTCCTGAATGTCAAGGGCCCTGAGCTCCTCAACAAGTATGTCGGTGAGACCGAGCGCCAAATCAGGTTGATTTTCCAACGTGCGAGAGAGAAGGCGGAGGAGGGGATGCCGGTTATCGTCTTCTTTGATGAGATGGACTCTCTTTTCCGGACGCGAGGGAGCGGTATTAGTTCGGATATGGAGTCAACGGTCGTGCCTCAGTTGCTTGCGGAGATCGATGGGGTGGAGACGCTTCGCAACGTTATCGTTATTGGTGCGTCTAACCGCGAGGATTTGATCGACCCCGCTATTCTCAGGCCAGGCAGGTTGGATGTTAAAATCAAGATCCAGCGTCCAGACATGAAGGCGGCGAGTCAGATCTTCTCGCGTTACCTTACCCATGACCTGCCGATAGACAAGAACGAGGTTGACCGTCTCGGAAACGGTGACGCTGAGTTAGCTGTCAAGCGGATGATCGAGACGACTGTCGAGACCATGTATGCAGCAGTAGATGCGAATCGCTTCCTTGAGGTCACCTATCAGAATGGAGAGAAGGAGATACTCTACTTCAAGGATTTCTCATCTGGGGCGATGATCGAGAATATCGTGCGACGCGCCAAGAAGCTAGCTATCAAGCGGGAGATCGCAGGGGACCCCCCTGGTATCAACCAAGAGGACCTATTGGTGTCTATCGCCAAAGAGTTCAAAGAACATGAGGATCTGCCGAACACGACCAACCCGGATGATTGGGCAAAGATCTCTGGCAAGAAGGGGGAACGAATTGTGTTTATGCGAATCCTCTTGTCGCAAGAGGAGGGTTCAGAAGGAGGGCGCGCGATTGAGCGAGTAGCCACCGGACAGTACCTGTAGAGCTTTGGTTCTGTAACCGTCGGATATAGGGTCGAGTCGAAGGAGGAGCGATGCCAATACCAAAAGTGCTCGGCATAGAGACTGAATACGGAATTGTTGTCGCCGGGGCGCCGGAGGCCAACCCGATCACGACTTCATCTACGTTGATCAATGCCTACGTCTCGTCGCTGGCTGATCGCGTCGAGTGGGACTTTGTCGACGAGTCGCCAGGGGTAGATGCCCGTGGTTTTGCTCTTGAAGGAGGTTCAGGCATCGAGCTTGACACTCATTTGGTGAATGCGGTGTTGACCAATGGAGCTCGACTCTATGTTGATCATGCTCACCCGGAGTATTCGTCACCGGAGTGCATCTCGCCATCGCAAGCCCTCCTCTATGACAAAGCGGGTGAGGAGGTGGTTATCCGCGCTATGGCGAATGCTAAGCGGATGCTCCCATCTGGTCAGGAGATCGTGGCCTACAAGAACAACTCCGACCGCAAGGGTAACTCCTATGGCTGCCATGAGAA
>DAHZQE010000412.1:0-5490 GCA_027409005.1 Ferrimicrobium sp.
CGCTGCGGCGATTGCCAAGCTATAGTGCTGCTGTATGGCGCATAATCATGTGAGCGCTCCGTCGTGACTCTTGCTGTATGCGATGCGACACAGGGCGTCATGCTCTAGCATCGTGGTTCGATGACGGCACAACTAGAGCAGGCGCACTCGACCATGTGAGGATGGTTAGTGATCAAGCGCCTGGGATCGGAGATGGCGGAGAAACTGGGCGCAGCGTCTTCTTCGTTTCCTGACGGCATCGAACTTGCCCCGATGATGCACAACAAAGGAGACAGTGCTTGCTGAATCAATCAACCCGATCGGCTTGCAGACATTAGGGAGAGATCTCCGGGATGCTGTTTCATGACTGAAATCATGTTGACGAATTCAGCTGCAGTCCCCACCGGTGGAGGCGGAGTTTGCGGCGGATGAAGTGCGCGCAGAGGGCACAGCTGCTGGACGCGCACTGGGCGAGCACATCCCCAGACAGCTATGAAGCGAGATTCGGAACCCGCATCATCCGCTGCTATCGCTATGTAGCCGCGCCGCCCGAATACCAGTGCTGATATCACCAGTCACTCGGCTTGAGGAGCCGTGAGCATTCCAGTCTGCCGCTAGCTGAAGAGTGCACTAGCCCGCGATGCCTAGACCACTCGGACGTGTCAAGACCACAGCCGGCCCACCGCAATTTCTGGGCCCTGCATCTTACATGCAGGATGGATGTGGATCGATTTTTAAGCCCGCCGTTCGGTTGACACATGGTGGCGGAGCAAAACTTCTCACGCTCCATCACCCAGAGCTCACTGGCGGGATGATCGCAACCTCATCCCCTGGCTGGATCTCTAGGCCTTGGCCATCCGGCTTGGCAGACTCGACATCTACATCCACGTAATCCAGGTTCAGGGTTAAGGCAGACGAGTCGAGTACCTTGGTACGGATGCCGGGATACTTTCTCTCGAGCTCCCCATACAAGCTTGCGAGTGGCAAAGGCGCGGGAAGGAATTCGTGAGAGACTTTCGCGCAGGAGCGCGCGGACGCGAAGTAAAGAAGGGTGAAGTGCCCCGGCGGAGCTTTCGGGGCAGACATGGTACTGAGTGATCTGTGGAGGTCAACATCAGCTATTGTGGTGCCCAGAGTATTTGTGATGCTATGCGGTAGAGACCATAGATTTGATCAGAGTGCTAAGATGCTCCACATAGACGATAACTTCGCCTTCGGGTAATACATGCTGTTTGATAGAGCATCATACAGTGTGCAGAATGCACCGGGAGCGAGGGTAACCTACCAGAAATTGAGCGACCTGCCACTGTATCGTATTCAATGTCCGACGCTGAAGTCAGAACAAGGTGGTGAGTGTAATGAATAAAGATGAATATCTTTGGAACCGCGAGGTGTTGGTGTTTGATCACCGGAAGGAAAGTCGCCATTACGCGGGTAGATCCGTGTGCGGAGATCTCGGGAGTGACGAGACGTCAACGAATCCTTGCTAAATCAATCGCGGAGATGTTCGATCGACGTTTGATGAATTGCCCTCAGTTGCGTTCCCCTCTTGACATCTTCCACTTCAAACACTGTACATTCTGCGTCGACTCTTCTAGTCAGGGCATAGAATGCACAGTCTCAGACCGCACCTGTTGCGCTCACCCATCAGCGCAACAGCGCAGTATGTCTGCCCCTCTTGCCGTCTAAGAAGCCGGCAGCGCTGGACCCGCCGCCCGATCAGCAACATCAGTTTAGTGCTTGACACGCAGCGGGTGCAGCATACCATCGATGAGGTTCCTGCGACAAACTCAAGCAACGTTCCTGATGGACAAGGCGCAGAAAGCAGCAATGGTGCGGAAACGGAGCCTGGTCCCATCACTACGATCTCATCAATATCCGGCCCCTACACACAAGCACTTGCCCGTGAGCTCTCGGCCGTGTCACAAAATGCGTCGAAGAAGGCAGGCAACCACTCTGTAAAAGTGGCAACACGGAGGCGATTGTTTCAGCCGCACCCAACGCTGTCCAGGTCCATTTCGAAGCGGCGTACGCTCTTCTATTTATCAAATCCTCCGAGAGATCTATGGCTGCAAGGGGACACCGGCGATACAAACTCTTCCAGTCGAGCCAACGTGTCGATGAGATCAGTCAACCGATCAAGCGGGATCAGCCATCACACGAGGAGATCAGGAATGCTGCAACAAGCGAGGCAGAACGAGTTCGATGACGCTGTAGAGGCACTCGCGGCGTTCTCGATCAAACCTAAGATCGTTACCGGGAAGCGCTCGTCAGCTTTCGGTCTGCCAACCCGGACTTCTGTACAGGTTGACCCCTTTCAAGAGGGCAAGCGGCCGTTCAGCCTGCTGGCCCGGCTGCCACATCATTCGGCATACTCTGTCAATCAACTTCGGTCGTATCATAGCTCTGTAACTCGAGGAGTCGAGCAGGTAGCTGTTGCTGAGAGCTCACCGTCGGTCAGCCTCCCTCCTTTAACCTTCGTGGACGGTAAGGTACAGAAGCCGGTCAATCAAAATGGCATTCGTGCAAAACTTCGTGTTTGGCAGGAAGAGAACGGTCATCTGGACCGTTTGAACGATGTACCAGAAATCGTAGATGACCCGGACACCGGCGAGATCTCAACAAATCTGACTCGCTTGCCAAACAACACCGACCGGATCGTTGAAACACCCGCAGATCAGCGGGATACAGAAGAGGAAACCATGGCTCATTTCACGTATGCTGCGGTCGAAGGGGCCAATTCATCTGAGCATAATCCCAGGTATCTATACATGGGCGACTTCGTTGAGCTCAACGTTCGTCGTTCTGACAGCTCTTCGACACCGGCGGTATTTGTGCGTCGCATTGGCAAGACCACCGCGCAGCTTTACACGATGAATGGACGCTGGGTACATATTCCTGAGAAGCAAGTGCAGTTTGCTATTTCCGGCTGGGCATCCCAGGAGGAGATCGAGCCTCTTCTGCAGTACCTTCCTGATCCAAAATCTGAGCAGGAGCTGGAGGACCTGGACGAAGATGCCAGGATCTATGACCTCTCTGTTCCTCGAGAAATTTCTGCACCGCTCATCAAACGGATGGTGGAATTTAATGCTGCGACGAAAGAGATATATCGTATTCACGCCCGGGCTCTTGACGACGCTCACGCTATACTCCGATGGCCCACAGATCTACGGATGATGAAATTGACGAAGGCTGCGTCGATACTTCTCGAGAAACGGATCTCCCAGCTGACCGTTGTAGATTTATTTGCGGTTCGTCAGGCCTTGACTAAAGCCGGATTCGCATTCAATTTCGATCGTCGCTCCCATCGGCTCACTGGCCACTTGCACATTAGGAGCAAGGAGCAGGTGCGCGTTGTAGAAACCGTTCAGGGATGGCTGAGGGAGTGGCAGGATGATGTGGCAGCTGTCGCAAGCTTGAGCGAGGGTCAGAAGCGCAAGCATAAGGCTAGTAAAGGCGCCTCGATCGTTTACTCGTTCATACGCAAGGTTCAGGGCGTAGTGGCCAAATCCCGGGAGGACCGTGAGCCCACGAACCTATTCCAAGTCGGACCTTCCAAGGTTCGGATACCTATTACGCCTGAGCAGGATTGTGTGCGCATCAGCAAGGACAAAAGCTTTTCGAAACACGATACCGACATCTTGCGCTTTCTCGAGGGCTGGGCTTTGTCGACTATATTTGTTGGCCAGCCGAGTCTTGAATCGCTTCCGCCACTGCTTCTTGGCGCTACCGGGCTGTATGAAGGCCAGGCGCTCGGCGCGCCGGTCGGGTGTCTCTTTTTGCAAGAAGTTGGCACCATCTTGCCATACGATAATCGCGTGCGCTTCGACCAGCATCTGCTGCTCCCGCATGCGGAATCATCCGAAGCCTTGGAAAACCTTATGACGCAGTTGATGGAGTATCGCCACAACGGACAACACGGCCTTAGGGACTGCATGGCAGACCTCCGACAGGACTGGGGCAGTCTCCCGGTGTACTGCATAGACGACGCTTCTGCACACGAGATTGACGATGGCATTTCCATCGAACCTGCCAACACTTCTACTGATGGAGTCCAGGAGTGGTGGGTCCGCGTGCACATCGCGAACCCGACTGCATTTTTCGACAGGAAGTCTCCATTCGCTATGATGGCAGAGCACTTGGGTGAAAGCATATATTTGCCGGAGCGAGCGTACATGATGCTGCCCCGCTGGGCCACGCAGAAGTACTTCTCACTTGCACCCAATCGCCCTTGTCTAACATTCAGTGCGAGGGTGAATGTGAAAGGAGAAATACTGGAGAACGACATCAGACCTGGCATCGTCAGGAATGTACTGCGATTGACTCGGGACGAAGTGACTGAGGTCTTAGGATCGTCCGGGAAGCCCGCAAACGGACTTGGCGATGAAGTCGTCCTCACGGTCGGCGGAGAGGCGCAGTCCCCTTACAGCAAAAGAGTCAGTCGACTCGGCGATTTGACCAGCGACATGAAGGAGCAGCTGCATACCCTGCTGCAAATCGCACAGCATCGTGCCAGCGGAAGGCAGGCGAACGGAGGTCTCTTCTTCGACGTCCACAAGCCGGATGTGAATGTGTGGCAGAACAGCAGATCGAACGGTCTGGCCTGGGAGCCACCATGGCGTGAAGGTGCTCGCCACGTTGAGGGCGATCCGGTGATCCAAGTCCGAACGCGACCTTTCATGAATTGGTTCAGTCCGCACATCGAGCCCGTCGAATTGCTAGTGCGAGAGAACATGCTGCTCGCCTGCGCGGTCGGCGCTACGTGGTGCGAAGCCCGCGCTATTCCAGCCATCTTCCGCGGCAGCGTGAAAGCTCCTGATGAGGTTGATTCTGACGTGTACTTCCGTGAGCATGTGCTTCCCGCCACCGACGAAACGGGCGAGTATCCCATGACGATCGGGATGGAGTACCTCAGTTCCTTCGGCCATACTGCGCTCTCTACACGCCCCATTAAGCATCGCATCCTCGGCATGGACAAGTACGGCAAAGTCACTTCTCCTCTGCGTCGCTATGGAGACTTGGTCATGCATTGGCAGATCGAAGCTGCGATCCGGGAAGAATCGCGAACGGGCAAGTCTCTCATCACGCCTAGCTATGACGGCGTGAGTCGCGACTACTTCCTCCCGTTCACCGAGTCGCAATTGCAGAACGCGAACATCCGGTTGCAACCCCGCGAGAGCCTGATCATGAAATCCAAATACAACGGTGAGCAGTATTGGATCTGTCTGCTGTTGTTCCGCGCACTGCATTTCAACGAGATTGATCTCCCACTACGGACGACGGAGGATGGCAAGAAGATCTGCACTGCATTTGTGCATAACATTGCCGGTGTGCATGCGACTCAAGTGCCGTGTATCTTGATGGAGTTCAACTTTAGTGCGACGATGCTCAGAGACGCTGTCCCAGGCCAACGCCTTGTGTTTAGACCAGGCGATCAGTGGGAGTGCGAGCTTGAGAGCGTCGACTGCTACAAAAGGTCAATTTATCTAAGGCCTAGGAGGCTGCTGGAGA
>DAHZQE010000414.1:0-4463 GCA_027409005.1 Ferrimicrobium sp.
AGATCTACGATTCCTACGTCTTACCGCCCAAAGGAATCAAGGTAGAAGACTACCGTACGCACGTCTCGGGTATCAAACCTCACCACCTGCGACCCGGCTATGCCCGATCGTTTCAAGAAGTGCAGGCAGATGTCGCGAAGATCCTGCATGGGAGGGTGTTGGTCGGACATGCGTTGCAGAATGATCTCAGAGTCCTGATTTTGGGACATCCGAAGAGGGATCTGAGGGATACGGCGAGGTATGCCAAGTACAGGGAGCTCAGTGGGGGGCGGGCTCCAGCGTTGCGGAATTTGGCCAGGAAGGAGCTGGGGCTGCAGATTCAGAGTGGGGAGCATAGTTCGGTGGAGGATGCGAGGGTAGCGATGTTGTTGTTTCAGAGAGAGAAAAGGGGGTTCGAGGAGGAGAACAGGCGGGTGTTTGGGAATAAGCCGAGGCCGGATGGGAAATGCAGGTACGAGGTATTACAGGACGCGGCGGGAGTGGACGACGATGATGCGACTGGTGAGGATGAAGAGCATTCAGGAAGTGAGGATGAGCAACAGGATGGTAAGGTGGCGAAGCCCAAGGGGAGGAAGAAGCGGAAGAAGAAGAGGACGAAGAGGAGCTAGGTGTCTGGTGTCCCTCTTGCGTACTGCAGCTTACCTTTGAAATACGAGATACCCACACCGCGATACTGCAGCATGACCAAACTGCTTCAATATATAACCCCCTTCAGATGTTCCTGCACCACTGATAAAGTCACGAAGATGAGACGGTTAACGAAGACGAAGGCATAGAATGGTGATGGTGCATATGCATTCGGTGTCGTTACCAAACACGCCAGCAAGTGCCGAACGCCTGTAAGTCGGCCTGTAACAGCGCCCAGGCAATCTCCGTAGGAAACCAGCTCCACCTCCACCATCAAGACCCGCATACCAACGGCACGCTAAAGAAACTCATCTAATCATACTGGAAAGCACAACTCAGCCGTAAACATCGTCAGGCGCAGAAGAGAGCAAGCTCACCATGCTCTTCAAGCTTGCATCTCACCCTGGTTCTCACGCGCCAGACAGCAGAGCTTAGGAACTTTGGGATCCTTGACCTACTTTTTGCGGGCGAGAAGCTCGGCACGAGCGAGCATTTCGGTCTCAGCGCTGCGAGCCGGGAATTCGTCGCGGGCAAGCAGATCAGCGCCTTCAGCATCATCGTCGACCAGCTCACTGTCGAGGTCGCGGGCGACAAGGACGGCTTCGGTGTGGCGAGCTTGAAGCTGGGCGGCGATGTTGCGGGCGATGAGCTCAAGGCCACGGTCGCCGGCAAGGAGGTCGGGGTTGGCATCGCGAGCTAGTAATTGCTCACGGGCTAGGAGCTCATCGTCGTGGGCCAGGAGCTCGCTGTCGATGTCGCGGGCGATGAGCTCAAGACCGGCGTGGCGAGCAAGCAGCTGCCCATGGGCCAGTAGCCCGTCACGAGCGAGAAGCTCAGCGTTCGTACCACGCGCCAAGACCTCGCCACTAGCAGCATATTCACGCCCAGTAGCCTCGGCAGCGTCCCTAGGAGCAAGCAGCTCAACCGTGTGGACAGGGACATCTTGATCCTCCGCCCCCATTTCGTCGCGCCTGCCGATCTGCTGCGCTGGCGTCAGAAGCCTCTTTTCCCGGACTTTCGCCTCCTTAGACGCCGGATCCATCCTCGCAAGCAGCACGAAATCATCGTGCATACCTGCGACCGTGCGGGCCAGGAGCTTGGAGAAGTCGGAGTGGAGATGCGTGACTTCGGCGTGAGCCTCCAGGGCGACAGAGTCGACTGGGGAGGTGAAATTGGTAATCGAAGTGAGAGAGGGAGCTGGGATGTCCTTCGCCCGAAGGGAGTCCTCAGCGCGCTTGGCCCACAGAGAATTGTCGGCACGCTTGGCCCAGAGGGGTCCGGCGAGGTTCTCGTGGAGGTGCATCTCCTCTGCACGCGTCTCCTTGGGTGGGAGGGCGGGAGGAGGCATGACCTGGGCTGGGTAGTGGGGAGTATGCTGAGGGGCGACGGGGCCGGTAGACTTCGGACCTTCGACGTGATGGATGGGGAGGGGAGCGGCGGTGCTGGAGCGGGCTTTAGTGAATGGAAGAAGGCGAGAGACGGGGTGCCGGGTTAGGTGGACTTACTTCAGGGCCGCGAGGGCGATGGAGGCACCAGCCAAGGTCTTGATGAAATGCATCTTGATGATGCTGATCTTGCTTTAGTGGACGACCTCCGGTGTAGGTCTTTGTTAGATGATAGTAACGGGCTTGTAAGGCCAGGAGCTGATGCTGAAGGTGATCAGAGTGCTTGCAAATGTCACAAGAGAGAAGTAAATTCGGAGCGGTGCACGAAGTCTTGTGTTCCACGCAGGCTTTTCTGCGATGCCGAGAGCCACGTGTTCTGCTGACATGTTGGGGCGACCAAGTGACTTGCGCAGATGTGAATGTCGTCATATCTTGCGGTTTGCTTCGGCGTGGATGCCACATGGACCGGATGCTCCATCTTTTGGATGCTCGCCGGGAACGCTCATGATCGCCAAGTGAGCAAACAAACAAAGCCATTCATCCTCGAGAGTGGCATTCACCAAGTTTGCCGCTACTGGGTCGTACTGTCAAGCTGTAGCGTGGGTCCGTCGATCAATCTCGTTCCTTCCCAATTCGGAACGCGCTGCAAGCCGGAACATGCGCACGTGGCTGTGGAGCCGCTAAGGGCCCAACGCCTGGATTCTGTGAGCAAAGTGCCGCAATCTGCCGCAAGTAGGCGTCAGAACTAGACCGCGCGAAAAAGATCAGGTGCTCTGTGGAAAGCAGAGTCACAGGTGACGCTAAATGATGGCGAAATGATATTGATGCATTCCGCTGCTGCATAATCCTCCTGCAGTTGTCGAGGCTCCGTCGATAAGTAAATGTACAGTGATCCCTCATTCTACTCCCTCTCGTCAGCACCCCGGGCTACCCGAAGCGCTCCAGGTGCCCGCGTCCGCTCAGGGCCATCGTTCTGCCTCGCAGCCGATCTGACTGCTGTGTCGGCGCTCTGTAATTCTGACCGCAGCGTTGTCATGGCACTGGCGCTTGGGAGAAGATATAATCTGCAGTGGCGACTCACTGGCGTGGTACCTTGCTGATGTCGTGGGGTCGTGTCGCTGCTCAATTTGCCTTCGGCTTCTTCGTCCCGTATTTCGACCGGCTCGTCAATCTATTACCGACACCACCCTTTTGAAGGGTCAGCACAGACACACTACAGCACTCGCAGATCTACTTACCAGGTCCATAGCTCCTCTGATAAGATGGTACTTCACACCTGGACAATCCTGCGATCTACCTCCCCGCACCAGCACAACAGAATGCTGCTGTATGTTGTGTCCTACCTCACGTCAGCCTAACTCCACTTACTACCCGTTTATAAATGATAACCCACCTTCTCCAGGAATATAAGCCGTGATGACCGTCCCACTGCTCAACCGCACCCTCGCGACCTTTCTCTCCCCAGAATTAGGTTTCTTTGGCTTCGTAGTCCCTACACGCAGACACACTCCCTTCAACGCTGGTCTGTTCTTCAGTGCTGGCGATGTTGCTCTTCGCGCTTTTTGTCCTGTGCGACAGCCGCGGAGGACTTGGTTGTAAGTCGCGTGGAAGGGCGAGGAGGTTGCGAAGAGTCGTGCCGGTGCGAGGGGTGGTGTGGAGATTCTGGGCGTGAGTGAAGCGGCGAGGAAGGATCGGGAGGGCGCTGGGAGGCGAAGTAGCGCGGCGATAGCTCGTGAAGCCATTGCAGGATATGCTGGGTTGTGATGGTCGGATGTCCCAGTATAGAAGACGTTCATCTCAAGTCAAGCTAGCGGAGGTGCTGCGGGGAGCCGAGCATGCTGATTGGCTGAGAAGCGAGGCTAGCATGTGCGAGTACGAAGCTCACCCAGGGCGGCATCTGTCAGATCGATACGAACACAAGTCCGCAGATACACAAATAGACCTCAATCAGCCGTCAACGACCATGATAGACCCAGCCACCGGCCGCGAGCTCCCCGAATCCGACACCTCCTACCAGCGCATCCTCTTCATCCAACCCAACAACGTCCATGTCTACGGCATCCCACCCATAACCTCCACCACCGGGTTCTCGGCCGGGTCCTGGACACATCCCTCCACTCCAACCGCCCAACAAATCTTCACAGCACAACTACGCATCATCGAGACAACCATAGATTCAAAGATCAAAGTTGATATCGTACTCGAGGATCCAAATACAGGCGACCTCTTCGCCGCAGCGCCCTACACCAATCCCGCAGCCGTGCAGCAAGCGAATGATTCCAGTAGATTCTTTGCTGTACGGGTGCAGGGGGAGGGAGGTATGAAAGCTACTTTGGGCATTGGTTTTGAGGACCGGAGTCCGGCGATGGATTTCAACATCGCGCTCATGGAGGCGAAGAAAGCGCTTTTCGAGCAGCCCTCGGCCCAGAGAGGTACGAAAGCGCCTTTGGA
>DAHZQE010000437.1:0-9436 GCA_027409005.1 Ferrimicrobium sp.
ATCCGGCAAGCTGCCAGCACAGATGGGCTGTACGCCATAATAGAGGTAGTTTGAATGAAGCTAACGTTCAGACAGTCCTGTGCAATTCCCAAACCTCTTCCCTTCAAGGATGTCCCCCCGAAGCTCGAGACTCGCCGCCGCGTGACGCTCACCATGACCGACTCACACCAGCATGCCATATTCGCGCCTGCAACCGCACTTTTCGGCCTGATAGCTATACTGCACAATAGCAACATGATCTACAAGCGGAAGGCTTACTCTCGCGCATACCATCAACCATGTTCTACGACCTGAATGTGCCATATGCGGCTAATGATGCACAACTTCCCCGAACACTGGCCTTCTTGAGCGAGCTGGGATACAATGTTGTCGCCTTGAACCACAGCATATCCGGCAAGCTGCCAGCACAGATTGTCTGTACGCCATGACAGATGTATTTGGAATGATGCTGATGTTCAGACAGTCCTGTGCAATACCCACCCCTCTTCCCTTCAAGGATGTTCCCCCGAAGCTCGAGACTCGCCGCCGTGTGACGCTCACCATGACCGACTCCCACCAGAATGTCCGTCTTGCCGAGCTTGCCCGCACCTACGACATCCTTGCTTTGCGCCCGATCGATGAACGCACGCTCCAACAAGCCTGTAGCAGTCTTGACTGCGATATCATCTCCCTGGACCTGTCGCAGCGCCTTCCGTACTTTTTCAAGTTCAAGACTCTGTCCGAAGCCATCAAACTCGGCAAACGCTTTGAGCTATGCTACTCGCAGGGGGTCTTGGGCGACGCAAATGCGAGGAGAAATTTGATTAGCAATGCGACGCAACTGATCCGTGCCACGAGAGGAAGAGGGCTCATCATCAGCTCGGAAGCCAAGTCGGCAGTGGGCTGTCGAGGCCCGTGGGATGCGATCAATCTGGCTAATATCTGGGGCCTGCCGCAAGACCGCGGGTTTGAGGGCATGAGCAAAGAGTGCAGGAGCGTGGTAGTCACGGCACAATTGAAGCGGAGGGGCTACAGAGGAGTGGTAGATATTGTCTATGGGGGTGAAAAGCCTGAAGCGACGAAAGAGAAGGAGGCGCCCAGCGGCAAGGCCAATGCCAAGGAAAAGCAGGCGCCGACTGTGCCAAATGGACATAAGAGAAAGGCTGAAGACGAGGCGGAGGCTGGTGCTGAGGTTATCGAGCAGCCAATCAGTAAGCGAGAGGCAAAGAGAAGAGCGAAGCTGGCGAGGCTGGGTGGAGGTGGTGCGGATGGCTCCGCGACTCCGGCAATGGGGAGCGCCACGGAGCCCGAAGAAACTGCCAAAGCATTACTCGACACCTGACAAGTCCTTGTCCTTCGTGCTGGTGGCCGCTGGCCGTCCTTCAGCGACTTCTGGCACCTTTCATTTCATACATCAGACAAGCTGCGGCTTTTAGGCCTTGAAAGCCGCGTAATGTCACTCCACACAACGTCCAAAATCCGGCTCCCCCAAGGCTGCGCGGCAACATCTCTCCTCTGATAGCCTCGATGATCATATGGCACAAAAGGAAATCGGGGTTGGGGGCTCCTGATACCCACCAGAGCTGCGGATGAGTGTCGCCGACTGCACATACAGAGGTCCAGGCTTCACCTCTTGCACGTGCGATCTCGACCGTCGGCTTGCACCGGAGAAGCCAACATGCGTGTGTGCGCTGAAGTACAGCACACGGTCTGAACGCGTTCGCATGACAGGCCGTGCCAGCGAAGCGGTGGCATGCATCTTTGGGCACAAAAGCCTGGATATTGCCACCCTCATGACACGCTCTGCTCTCCGACATATTATTTGTGATAGGACAAAACGCGGATATCGGCTCAAGTTCAAGCTGTCTCGACCTCCAGCGAAGCTTCTGCGAGCCAGGACCGCCCACAATGGCTCATCGGGACTTGTGCCACTCGCTCTAATGCTCTCCGCGCTCATTCTCTCCCACCGCAATGCGGTCTCCAGGCTTCCAAACAATCTGCCGGGGGCGCAAACCTCCAGCCGCTCGACGGAGAGTATTTAGTATCACGGGTCGCTTGATGTCCGGCTCAACGTCTCGGCGCGGGCAATCGGCGACAGGTGCCATGTCACACAAGGCGAGGCACGCTGCAATGACGGACTATACATTGGGCACGGGCGGGCGGATGATCCCGGTCCCGCCAAGGTTCAGCCGTACAACAGCGAAGAGATGCGCCCACTCGCGATACACGGCTTTGACTTCATTGCTCGGATGTTGGATGCAGACATCCACAGGCTAGACCACATCGTTAGGCAAGTCGTCGAGATCTTGGTATGACGGTGAGGCCAACAGCGGAGTTAGCAGGTGGATCTGCTGACGTCTCAGCACCTGAGGCTGGCAGCGGGCATTTACAAGCGCAGGGAGGCATTGAAATTCTCGTGCGGGGCGTGCAGGGCACATCTACAGTGAGCAAGCAGTCCGCTGGCAAGCGGCCGGCTACCGATGTTGGAGGCCAACCAAAGAAGGCGACGCTGTGATGATCTGAGAGGCTCACTATGGCAGAGATACATCATCGAAAAGTTTGCTGATAGCAAGGTATCCAACGTATAGACACAGGGAAGCTGAGATCCATCTGGGCAAGCCCCCGACCCACCTATCGCGGTTTCGAGTAGTTTCATGTCGACCACTGCGGCTGCTCTACCATCTCTGAAAGCCGGGCGACACCAACGTCGTTCTGAAACAGCGCCTTGGCGCGCACTCCCGTCGATCCTAAGCAAGGCCAGAGAAAGGGCGAATTTGGATTGAAGACGATCAGTACATTTCACAAATGGTGACCATTCGCGGCTACCATCATATTTATAACGCGTTTAACGAGATCACGGTGGCGCAAGCCGCCCCCTTGTAAGAGTCCTTGTGCAAGCAATAACCAGGACGGTCGCATCCCACCGCTTGATGCTATGCCTGTTCTCCCGTCTTGCTCGACCATAACCTGCATTTCGGTTGCTGGTGGCCTGACATCGATGGTGACTTCACTGCAGCTTCTCGCGGAAATGGTTTTGAGAGTGACACGAGGAAAGCGCTCCCACAGCGGCCATTAACGGATCCCATCATTTCGGAACCAGCAGGGCCTGCTTGCTTGTAGTCCGATTGCTGAGTGAAATATGGTGCAAGCGGTGAGCCGACCCGAAAGGATGCAGAGTGGTGGCACGCCTGAGGACACTAGAATCGTGAGCCAAAATGGAGGGCATTCGGACTGTTCGGTATTGCCCTGCGATTGGCAATTATGTTTGTGTGCCCTCGCTTCATTGCGGTACCTGTACACGAAGGAAGGAATGGACTTTAAAGGGGGGATCGATCACTGTAATTCCAAGTCCTGGTTATTCAACGCTGACATTGAAGGGCTTCTCAGCTCTGGGCTATCGGAGCTTTGCGGCCAGTCTTGGCCAAGGACAGCTGAACCCTTAAAAATCTTGTAGCGGGTCGAGTCGACCGGTCTTAGTCGACTGTTCGTGCCTCCAAAAGTTTAGTATCATCTTCAAGCAGTCCCATGGTCGGCGATCGCACTTCGCCGTGACCTTGGTCACTTCTGCGTGTCCGTGTGGCATTTTCCAGCCAACGCTGTTCTGGAAAGGTCAACATGAAGTGCTGCATTGCAGCGCGTTCTGAGCGCCCTTCCAGAACAGCGTTGGCAAACTTCCTCGTATCAGTCCTGTCGCCGCTACAAGATGTCAGTCGGTACGAACAAGCCGAGAGCTTCAGCCAAAGATCAAGAGTTGTCTAGTTCGGTCAGAGAGAAGATTATAGTCGACAGGTCCTTTAGGAAGCCGTCGCCTGGGTGAGTGCCCGCAAGCCAGACCCGAGAGCGAAGACTGCCCAAAGGAGCTTTCCGTCTAAGGATGACTATGCTGTTCTCATCATGGAGGCTGGGCGGAGTGGGGACGAACGAACTTACCCGAAAACTGCGATGCGGTGCCAGCTAAGCAACGCCATCAAATCGAGCAGTGGTATTGGTCGTCGGCGCCGGTTCCGAGTTCAGTCATCACCGTAGCTGATGACCCTGCGTCCTGGTGACGTCTGCTGGTGTGCTTTTCTCGGCGCTGCAGAGTCATCTTCGCCGTAGTCAATCTCTGGGCCAGTGTCATCTTGCTCGTCCAGCTGCCGGACGAGACGTCGGTGTGTCATGGACCCATGGACTGGATCTTTCTGGTCAATGAAGTCTTCCCACTTACGCTTGTGTCGCTTCTCGTATGGAACCTCATGTCGTCGCTGGCGAGGCAGGGATCGAGAAGATCTCGAGGATTCGCTGTGGCCGCGGGAAGATGCGCACTTGAAGCGTCGCTTCCTGTGAGCTTTGGCGTTCACTGACGCTTTCGTAGGCTGAGAGTTGGCGGATGTCACTCTTATGAGTCCTAGTAAGTCGCCTTCGATGCTAGACACGTCTGAGCGCGGTGAGCCTAGTGGCAAGTGCTGCGGTCCAACTTCGTCTTCCTTTAGACGCTCGTCGTTGTTGGCACGCTGTAGTCTCCTCTCCCTCAGAAGCTGCTCAATCTCGCTGTGACGGAACATGGCGATCTGCTCATCAGTGAGCGTTCTTCGGCCGCCATCCTCATAGCAGCCAAGACCGGCTGAGTCAGGGTTCATTGCGGTCGTGGCATCTACAAACCAGCAGTCCGGGACGCTGTCATCTCCGAAGTGGGCGATTTGAAAAGCCAACAGGTCATCCTGGAGGAATTAGTACTTACCTCGCAGCCAACTGGTATGTTGACGGCACCTTACCTCTGATATCCGCGGACATCGTCTCACATCGAAAGGCTGCATTGAACGCACCCGCATATCCACCGCGTGCCGAATTGGCGCAGCCCGCCGTGCGCGGTGATGAGATTTTCAGAAGCGTTCCGAAGGGATGTCGAAGGTGAGTTTGTGGTGCACGCCAGGGAGAGCAGGGAAGCGATGCCAAGCGCAGAGCCTCCTGCAGCGAGATCTCGCCGACCGAGCCCGAAGCGGCTTAGCGGCATTCGCCTGTCGCGTGGTCGGAGAAGAATTCCAGATCCATGTCGTCATACTACACCTTGCAATCATGAGACGGTAAGGCGGATGGCGGATGATGATCCATCCGTCTTGAGCGTTGGGTGGCAGTGCTTAACATGCCTATAAGACGCATCGCGCCCTGAACTGTTGAACAGTCATCCCTAGCACACCTCTTCGACCGGCAGGGAGGCGCACCGTCGCCCCTAAAACATCATAGCAACGATGCACTACCCTATTCAGGTCCTGGATGACTACTACCTGGCCATTACCCTCCTGGTAACGGTCGCGTATCAGCTTGTCGGCTTCAGCATAGCCTTCACCTTCAAGTTTGACAAGCTCACGGACTTCATGGGTGGCAGCAACTTCGTCTTCCTCGCAGCGCTCACTCTTGGACTTTCAGGCGCCCAGGATGCGAGATCGATCGTCGCCAGTACTTTCCTGATGCTGTGGGCAGCGCGACTGTCCGGATTCCTCCTCTTCCGCATCCTGAAGACTGGCAAAGACGACCGCTTCGATGACAAGCGCGACAAATTCTTCCCCTTCCTTGGTTTCTGGATCTTTCAGATGCTATGGGTCTGGACGGTCAGTTTGCCAGTGACCATCCTGAACTCGCCGAAGGTTCAGCAGTACCATCAGCCAGCTTTTGACAAGGCGACCGACATCATCGGCATCATCTTCTTCGTCCTGGCCTTCGTACTTGAGGCCGTCGCTGACGTACAAAAGTACCAATTCAAGCAATCCGATCGCAGCAAGCAGCCAGGCGCCGTTTGCAACGTCGGTCCGTGGAAGTGGTCGCGCCACCCGAATTACTTCGGCGAGATCATGGTCCAGGTCTCCATCTTCCTCATCGCCATCACGCCTGCTAGCTACGGCTTTCTGCCAAAGGGCAGTGGTGCATATGCTGCCCTGTACGCTAGCATGCTTGGTTGGATCTTCCTCACCGCGCTGCTCATGTTCCTCTCTGGTTTGCCGCTACAGGAGCATCCGGGCGCCAAGAAGCGATACGAAAAGGGCGAAGGGTGGCCGGAGTACGAGAAGTATCTGCACGACACAAGTATCTTGATCCCAATGCCGCAGGCAATCTGGAAGAATCTGCCGGTCATTGTCAAGCGCACGGTCGGGCTGGAATTCCCGATATATGTGTTTGACCCGGCGAAGCATGCCGACCAAGGAAAGACCCAAGAGAGGCAGGCCGAGGAGGGCCGGAATGATTCTAATGGCCAAGGGCGCGAGAGCACCGAGCCATTGCGATGACACCCAGGCCGGTGATTTTGGTTTCAAAGCGTTCAGCGTTTGCGATCGTATGTAAAACAATCTAGTATTACTCAGGCTCCCACACCCACCAGCGCTCTTGCATGGATTGCATCCCGACATTGACTAGCCCCCTAATGGTCGCCACAGCGTAGCGAATGGCTTGGACTGATCAAGCTGTCCACAGAAAGCTTCTTGCAAGGGCTAAGCGGCGCTGTCGTCAGTGGATTCAGATGAGGAGAAGCAGCTCCGTGCTTTCTTCTTCCGCAGGCCAAGCCTCTCCCCGCGATATACCATGTACATATGCATCACCAATCAAGCAGAGACAACCCTCCTGCCCCGGCGCATCTCGGAGAATGAAGGGATATGGAGCACCCTTAAACAAGCACACCCAGTCTCCCGCGAGTGCGACCTCAGGTACCCAGGCCAGATGGCCATTCTCTGTGTATGCCAAAACGCGACTACTGTCGAAAGGCCTCCTTTTGAGTTCCTCATCGAGGAATGGCGCCAATTCTGTGATGACCTGGTCCAAATCCACGTCAACTCGCATGTAAACCGGCCAGGATCGGTAGATGTCCTCAAGCGCTGCTTGCACTTTCGCTCTCCACTCCTCGTGGCGCACCAGAGAAGTGTCGAAGAGCCGACCATGACTCAAGAGCTCGACGAAAGTTGCGTTTAGATCTTCGTAGACCGTTCGCTGCCGGAAGGCGTATCTGCGACAACGCAGGTACCAAGGTAGCACGTATTTGCGCAGCTCCTCTTCGACCTGCGGCTTCTCGAAGTAGCCGGACACGTATACTTCTGAGAAGCGCTGAGATGATTCAAGGATGTGATGGATACGGGACCAGCGGTGCCCACAGACGCAAAGCATGTCGAGCTGCTCTCCCGAGTAGGCTATTTCCATCTGCGGATCAGGGCCGCCCGCGCACGGTTTGTGGGTATCTGGGCGGTAAAACGCGAATTTGCGCCAGGCCTCTGCTGTACAGGCCTTGATATCGCACACCCAGCTCGGTAGTGAGGGATCCCGGTACGGCTGTGTTGGAAAAGTGTGAGATGGATGCTGCGTACCTACGAGAGCCAAGATCGTGGCAGCGGGGAGTGTGGCAATTTCACGATCCGCGAGAAGGCTCAGTGTCACCTCCTTCCACAAATCAGAGTCTTTCAGGCGCCGTGTCGGATCGAGAGAAGGTTCTTTCCAAGCTAGTGTAAGCTTCCGTGTAGCATAGACGATATCCGCGGGAACAGTCGTGGAGATATTATCACAGCTTGGAAGGAGCAAGTGCTGCAAGAAGCGCTGCCGAGGACAGCATTCGCTATCATCGCGGAAGAACATAATGAGGCCGTGAATGACACGGTATGCGTGACTCGCCGCAGCGTAATGCTCCTCTCTGACGGAAATGTCGCCCTGGACCATGCCGTAGGTCTCGTACCAGCCTCCAATGGCATCGCTTAGTGTCCCAAGCAAAGCATGGTGCTGGCCAACATAGAAGACCGCTTTGTCGGCAAGCGCAACTTCTTGAATAGTCCACAACCGGGTCCACCAGGGACGCTGACAGATACGTAAGAATGCTCGGAACACAGCGTCATCAAAGTCACGGGCCGGCCACTCGAAGGGCTGCAGACAGCACTTGCAGCGCCAGCTCCTGCGGCCACACGAGCGACGAGCCTTCAATTTGTCGCGCATCAGAGCTTCACGATTCTTGCGCCAAGCGTAATTCTCTAGCCGGCTGCGTCCGAGTGGAACATCGCCGATGTTCGAGCGACAGTAGAAGTCCGCAAAGATGTTCAGCGCCCAGAAAGCGAGAGGGTCAGAGGGCGCCGAAGGCCCCAGAAACACCAGCACCTCACTCGCTTGCCGGTAAATGACGCCCATCATGCTAATCTGCTGTGCCTTTTCGACGTCCGAAGCCTGGTTGATGCAAACGGCATCGGCCCACAGACGCACAGGCTGGGTTGTGCTCCGAAAGTTGACCAGTGCCGTGAATAGAGATTCCGTGATCGGAATCGCGCCACTCGGCGTGTTTAGGAGACGCTCGAGTTTTGGAGAACCCCAGACATAAGATATGGCCTGGTACGGGAAATGACTCTGCAGCGTGCTTTTCTCGAGCTGTACCACCAGCGGATGATTGCTCGCACCGGGGAAGAGGTATAAGGTGCGGAACTCGCCAGTGCTGAGCTTGGAATAGATGAAAGTGCATCGTGAAGAGGGCTCAGGCCGGTGCAGGGGAAGAGTATGGGAGCGAGACAGGCCCATTCAAAAGAGATCGACCCGCCAAGACAGAAGCCTCAGAATGAAAAGGTGAATAATGGACCGTACTTGATCCACGAGGAGGCTTCATGGCTCTTTTATCGAGTTGGTTGCGTCCTTCAGCGCATCACGCCGCACACTTGCAGAGAGCTGCACTGCCCACCAAAGGCCAGGGTGGCGGTTCGGGATTGGGCCAGCATCCTCTGGCAGCTGAACCACTCAGGCAGACGCAGATCTCTGACGCGTCTGAAATAAGTCAACGTGCACCGCTGAGCAGCCTGCGGGACGAGGTAGGAGATGCTGCGCAATCTCGACTGGCAGGCGCTGTGTAGGCGGCTGGCGAAACGAAGCACCGAGTAGCCCCAGAACCATTTTCGCAGGGCGTCGGGACAGCGTGCATCTTGATGCCCTGAGAGGCGACAGCCTGATCTTGTTCGAAGCTATTGGCCCTCTGGACTAACATGAATGGTCAGGAGTTTGACGTTCAGATATTTGGATAAAGCGATTGGAATCGCGTCTGGCATGTGCTCGCAACCCTGTTACATCCGAGCTTCCGTGCAGCATGGCGGTAGGCAAGGTCCAATCGGAGCAGCAATGTGGGAGGCAGCGGCACGAACAGTGGCGAGGGAAATGGCGAGGGAAATGGCGTGGGATGTCGCGTTTCGGGATGCGATGAGTTGTTCCTCACAAGGCAAAAGGTGGGCGGCAAGGACGTAACGGGAAGCGCGGGCGGCACGCGACGGGGCGTCGGTGCTCAAGCGGGGAAGCGGGTGGCGGGGCTGAGACGAGACCCCTGCGCTGCGCCACAGTCCACCTACTCGCGCCTTTCCGGTGCACCAAGGCAGCCGAATTGGAACTGCTGGCTCGAGCCGTCGAGAATCTCGCAGCTCTTCGCTTCAGCACTACAGTGACATCTGGAATTGTCATCCGCCATGTTCAAGTCCAAAAGAAC
>DAHZQE010000358.1:0-3669 GCA_027409005.1 Ferrimicrobium sp.
GCGGAATCGTTCACTGGTTCGCAGGCGGGCATCATCACAGACACCGACCATACCAAGGCCAAAATTGTTGAGATCAAGCCCGATCGTATCAAGAGTTGCCTTGCTGCCGGGGTCGTACCAGTGATTGCAGGCTTTCAAGGAGTGTCGACTGAACGCAACGTCACCACCCTCGGGCGAGGAGGATCCGACACCACAGCGGTAGCGATCGCCGCCAGCCTTGGTGCTACCGTTTGTGAGATATATACTGATGTCTCCGGCGTGTTTACTGCCGATCCACGTGTGGTTCCTAGCGCACGAAAGATTCCGCGAATCTCTTTTGATGAGATGCTCGAACTCTCCGCCTCCGGCGGACGTGTGCTTGCGCTGCGCTCGGTCGAGTTTGCCAGGAATTATGGAGTGACACTCCACGTACGTTCCAGCTTTACCTGGGAGCCAGGAACTTGGGTAGTTGAGGAGGAAGAGACGATGGAACAGGCAGTAGTAAGTGCGATTTCTCATGATGCCTCCGAGGTAAAGCTCACCCTTTTGAAGGTGCCTGATCGCCCCGGAGTGGCGGCACACATCTTTCGTGTGATCGCTGACGCCGGCGTGAATATTGATATGATTGTCCAGAACACCTCGATCGAGGGCCACACGGACATCTCTTTTACCGCCCCAAAACTGGACTTGGAACTAGCTCGCAGGGTCACCGAGGATGTGGCTAGGCAAGTTGGCGCGAGCGAGGTGATAAGCGATACGACAATTGGCCGAGTATCGCTCATTGGAGCAGGCATGAGGTCGCATCCCGGAGTAACCGCAACTATGTTTGAGACCCTCGCAAACCACAACATCAATATCGAGATGATCTCAACATCGGCGATTCGGATCTCCTGCGTTATAAGAGTGGAGCAGCTTGAGACCGCGGTGCAGGCGTTGCACGAGGCATTCTCGCTATGAAGAGTGTTGGAACGCTAGCGGTAGTTGGGGCAACCGGTCAAGTTGGCGCTGTGATGCGCCATATCCTGCTGGAGCGCCAGCTGGCATTCGATCGGCTCCGGTTTTTCGCGTCACCGCGATCGGCAGGCACCTTTCTAGAGTTTGACGGACACCAGCTTGAGGTCGAGGACGTCGAGACGGCTGATCTTGCTGGCATCGACTACGCGTTGTTCTCGATTGGTGCTACCGCCTCGAAGATCTACGCTCCTCGTTTTGCTGAGGCAGGAGCCATTGTAATCGATAATTCATCGGCATATCGCATGCATCCCGACGTTCCTCTTGTGGTACCTGAAGTCAACCCTGGCGATGCCGCCCATCGAGCACTCGGAATTATTGCTAATCCAAACTGCACCACTATGATTGCGATGTCTCCTTTGGCCATCATAGATCGCCTCTTCGGGTTGAATCGAGTTGTCGCCGCTACCTACCAAGCTGCATCAGGGGCTGGAAGAGCTGGGGTAGCTGAATTGAGCGCCCAACTCGAGCGCCCGAATTTGGGCGCACTCACCTTCGATGGCGGCGCTGTTGATTTTGCGCCGCCAGTGAAGTTCCCTGCCGTGCTCGCCGGGAACGTAATCCCCCTCGCTGGAGAGCTCCACGATGGCGATACCTCAGAAGAGGAGAAGTTTGTTAATGAGTCGAGAAAGATTCTAGGACTGCCAGATCTGCGCGTTCATGCAACCTGTGTGAGGGTGCCGGTATTTACTGGACATAGTATTGCAATCGTGGCTGAGTGCCAAACACCCCCAGAGGTAGGTCGTCTGGTCGCAGAACTCGATCGGCATAAGGGTTGTCAGGTGGTTGACCTACCTACACCGATGGCTTCGACAGGAATCGACCCGGTCCTTGTTGGGCGGATTCGCCTTGATAGGTCATCGACCAACGGAGTCGCTTTCTTCGTCTCTGGCGATAACTTGCGCAAGGGAGCCGCGTTGAATGCAATCCAGATCCTAGAGATGTTGCTGCAATAGACGGGACGCTTCAATTACAGCTGGCAAGCTTGCTGCCAACGTTGAAAACGGTTATATCCCGTTTCGAGAGTGTTCGTCTTAATATCATAATTGCCTAAAGAAGCTGGCTTTGGTTCGGTCGGTGCTTTCCGCCTGTGTGGTCGGGATGTGGATCCTCGCTCTAGTTGCAGCTGGAACCGAAGGATTCCTCGACGTTCGGGTTGGTGTCGGTGGTAGCGAGTGCTCGACATGACAATAACACACAATCATCATCACATGCTCAGCCTTGCGCGAGGTTGGGAGTGGTTGGATGTTCTCTGATTATGGCCCCTAGTCGCTCGGTCTCGATTGACTAGACCGTGATTAGGGTACCTCTGTAGATCACCATGGCTACAGCGAATAACATCGGTAAATTTCGATCGAACAGTAACAGTATCCGTACTATTTGCCGATGATTAGCTCAGAGCACTGGATGCTTGAGCAGAAGTTCGACATTGATTGAGATTCGGTTGGGATCATTGAGGCAGCAAGTGAGTTGTCTGAGCGGCGAGGTTTACCAACCTCTGTAGAAAGGATTCGTCGTGACCTATGCGGGTAAGCACAGCGATGAGATCAGCGTGCCCCTGGCTGTAGCTGCGCAGCAGTTGGTGTTGCCTATCTCGTGGGAGCGCATTACTCATGTTCTCCGAGCCGCAACTCCATCCGACATCGTGACTCTCGCATCGCTGCATCGGCATAAGCCCAATCTCGATGTCGTTCAGGATGAATGCGAAGTCTATTGGCGAGTTCCATATCGACTTGAGCCCTCGCTCTTTAGCGAGGTGAGTGAGTGCCTAGCGACGGCCATTGTTGGCACCCAGATTGAGACGTTGGATCAAGCAATGGCGTTGGTGAGTTGAGATGGAGGAGTGGATAGCCTATCTCGATGCCTATGAGCGACATCTCAACGTCGTCGCCGAGTCTCTTGCCAGCGGCAAAGTGGCGACTGAGAGCTTCAGCGAGAAACAGCCGAATGTTCGTCTCCCTGGGTTGTTACGAGGACGTTCCGAGGCGCTCGTGGCACGAACTCAGGAGTTAAGTGAGGAGCTCCGAACCCGAATGGATGCGTTTTCTACAGTGTTACGCTACTCGCGAATGAAGGATCCGGATCGCATAGTGTTGATCGATGTACTGGCATGAAATTTGCAGTACACAAAACAGTCGGTACGTATAGCTCCTTCGCTATTGTCGTGTCCGAGGATCCATACGCAACCGAAGTCGACAGTATGAATATTGGCATAAGTTAGCTAATTGCACGCTTGTTACTGTCGGAGTGACCCACAAGACCATCACTTATAAGGGTGGTAACCGATCACCTGCCTCGCGTAATCGACGATGTATTAACTTCATGTGTCGTAGGTGCGGATCGACGTTCACTGGACGACAGCCAAGAGAATACAGTGGCGTTGTGCAAAAGTTATTTAAGTGGCTGCGCTGGTGGACCGAAGCTACTCCTGCGAGCAGGGATCGCTCGGAAGTAGGCTATGGATAGCCTTACTTTGAAAGGGCGGTACCGTGGGTTCTACCTCGATTCAGGCTCTCCAGTTTGCTCTCGATGGACTAACGGCTCAACAGCATGCCATCGCCAACAACCTGGCTAATGTGAACACTCCTGGTTTTCAGGCCACCAACGTATCTTTCCAATCATCGCTTTCGAATGCGCTTGCAAATGGGGGGACGGCGTCAGCAACACTGAGTCCATCGA
>DAHZQE010000445.1:0-11130 GCA_027409005.1 Ferrimicrobium sp.
GAAACTGGCTGTGAGGGTCGCTAATGTAGTTGCACAGTGCAGATGCGGCCTCTTTGATTCGTGGACGATTTCGACCGATCATCATATCCAACGCCTCTATCGCCTCAAGCGAGAGCAGCATTGCCGATGATCCAGCCAACAAAGAGCCTTCTAGCGCCGTTCGATCAGGCGACAGAGCCCAAGGGAACGAACCATCACTTCGCTGTTGATCCAGGACAAAATCAACGGTTACGTCAAAGGAGACTAGAAAGCTGCGCACACTGCTCATGTCTCTCGCGCTTACCAGATAGGCGAGCAACCCTACCGCCGGGTATAGACAGTTATTCAAATCGATACGCGGCTCAAGAACCGCTGAACTCGTAAAGAACTGGCAGTAAGAGCCATCGCGATTCACAGCCGATGCCAGCCATTCGATACCTCGCTTGGCGGCTCGGTGTCGACCACCGAGCGTTAAAGCAACCACCGCCTCAGTGTGGTTCCATGGATCAGCGTGACTCCCCTTCGCCCATGGAATCAAACCACGTCGATCCTGGAGAGCACAGATACTATCTAGCGTCGCCTCTAGTTCGATCATCAGCGGTCGATCCTCAAATACAGGACGATACTTTTCCCGAGCACCGGATTCGCGATCGACTCGATGTGAGTAAGCAATGGTGACCGACCCATGAGTTCACTAACCAATGCTCGTTCGTACCAACGTACCGGCACAACTTTGGGCGAGTGCTCTATGCCGACAAAGGACTTCAACCACCAGTAAGGACTGTGGAGCGCGTGGCTGTGGTGAGTCTTCACTGTGGCAAAACCCGCCTCCCGGGCTAGAGCACTGAGCTCACCACGAGTGAAGATGTGGATGTGGCCACCAGGGACACTGTGATACTCTAGAGAGAGCAGCCAATTAATCGCCTCAGGCCCGCAACGAGGCACTGAGATTACCACCATTCCCCCAGGACTTACGATGCGAGCACACTCCTGGAGAACTATGAGTGGATCTGGGACGTGTTCGAGCACCTCTGAGACGACGACGAGATCGAAGCTCGCATCCAAGAAGGGGAGATGATGTGCATCTAGCTGCACCACGCCACCCGAAGCGGCATGGATCTCCGGTCGCAGATCCCCGGCGACAACCCAAGCGCCCTTGGCGTCCAGAGCACGCAGGTGTCGGCCAGTGCCTGCGCCGAGATCGAGCACCCGAGAATGACTAATGTCGTCAAGCTCCTCCCAGCGAAAGCTGATCATGGCGTTCCACTCACGAGTCCACGGTACTGATCTAGAGTCGCGAGCGCCGTCTGGCGCCATGAGAACCGCGCAATAGCGCGCTCTCTTGCATAGAGTCCACGCTCGAGAGCTGCTGGACCAGCCGCCAGCACAGCCTCAATCGCCTCCGCCAAGGCTCTTGCTGAACCTGCTGTTGTCATCGCCCCCGCGTCGCCTACCACCTCAGGCAAGGCACCTCCTCGTGCGGCTACCAGCGGGACTGCGCATGCCATCGCCTCTACTGCTGGCAATGAGAATCCCTCGTACAACGATGGCACAACAGCCACACTTGCGCGTGCATAGACGTGCACCATCTCCTCACGCGTGAGGGCTCCGGTCACCGTTACCCTGTCTTGGAGCCCGAATCGAGCGAGCAGTGCTCGGAGTTGGTTCGAATTCTCATGAGGTCCCATAATGATAAGCTTTGTCCATGGCAACAGGCTCACCGCTTCGATTAGATAGCGCAGCCCCTTCAAGGGGACATCAGCACTTGCAGTGGTACAGATCAACCCCTGCTCACGAGGAATATCAGGATGAGGAGCATAGAGATCGGTGTCAACACCTATAGGCACCACAGAGATCTTGCGACGATCAACACCAAGTTCTCTCGCCAGATCTCCGGCAGACGACTGTGAGACCGTGAGAATTCGAGGGATCTCGCGTGCCACAGATACCTGCATAGGAATAAAGCTATAGAAGCGGTGGAGACCAACTCGAGCTTTGATCGATTCGGCGGCCTCAAGAGCGAGCCTACGATCGACACTAATCGGGTGGTGGATTGACGAGAGTATCGGAACTCCCTCGCGCGCCAACCTCGCAAGCGTCCAGTTCAGAGACTGGTTATCGTGAATAAGGTCAAAATCATGCCGAAGCTCGTCAAGATACCTCCGTAGTCGCCATCCAAAACCTTTTGGATCCGGGAAGGCACCCACGCTCATGAGTCCGAACTCGAAGAGATCTTCGATGCTCTTGAATTCGTTGAGGCTTGGAAATCGAAAAGGGTCTGGCTCCCTCAAGAGGTTTAGTCCGGGCACCTTGTGCAGAGTCACGCGTGGATCAAGTTGTGGATACGGCGGTCCAGAGAAGACCTGAACATCATGCCCCAACCTGGCGAGCTCTCGCGTCAAAAAAGCGGTGTAGACACCCTGGCCCCCTGAATGCGGATTCCCACGATAGAGGGTGAAGGCTATCCTAAGTTTGTCAATCATTCGCCACTGCGGCGATCTCACTCCACGGTATCACGGACCATAGCTTACCGCTCGGTAGCCTCGTCAGTCGGTCGGCCCAAGACGCTCGGAAAACATAAGCGAAGGTACTACACTTATCAACCTGATGGATCAACTCCTATGGTTTACCGAGGTTGTCCGAAATCCCGTGTTTGTACAGGGATCAGAGATTGGCAAGGTCGAAGACGCCGTTCTTCGACTCGAGGAGGCAAGATATCCGGTCTTGACCGGCTTCTTGGTCTCAGTCAACGATACCTCCATTTTCATATCCAGCGACAAGCTGGTGCGCCTCACAGAAGAGTCAGTCGCAACCGACCAGGCCCTCTCAGAATTCTCTGCATTTGAACGTCGACCTCAAGAGATACTGATCGAACGCGATCTTCTCAATCACCACCTGATATGGACAAAATCCAAATTACGACCGCGTTTGGTAACCGCCAAAGACGTCGGTTTCAACTGTGAACAGACAATCTGGCGCGCCGTCTCAATTGACGCCGCTACCGCACACCGGAGTAGATGGCTTAAAGCGAAGCGATCGGCAAGAGAGCATTCGTTGGTTGACTGGCTCGACCTCGTTCCCCTGGTTGGCCATGTGCCAAGCGCGCGCAAACGTCTAGAACTCCGCAGCATCCGCAAGCTCCACCCTGCTCAGCTAGCCGACCTCTTGGAAGAGGCCTCTGAAGTTGAAGGGCAGGAGATTCTAGGTGCCTTGCAAGCAGACCCTGAATTTGAGGCAGACGTCGTCGAAGAGTTGGCGCCAGCGAGACAACGCGACGCCATCCGCCATCGTACCGATACAGAAGTTGGCGAGCTGCTCAGCGAGATGGAGCCTGACGACGCCGTAGATTTACTTCTCAGCCTCGACCAGGATAGGCGTGAGGGAGTGTTGGCGGCGGTGCCCGTTGACGCTCGTGAGCCAATTATTAGGCTACTCAACTACCATCCGGAATCAGCAGGTGGCCTCATGACGACCGATGTCATCACATTAGACCCAAACATGACGGTGGCCGACGCCTGTGAGGTGCTGAGAAACCGCGATGCACTTCCACACAACCTGTGGTCGATCTTCCTGACCGATGGCTCGGGCCACCTCTACGGCCAAATCGCCATCTCTGCCATGATCAGCGCTGACCAGCAAGACACGCTCGCCAAACACGCCGAGACAGAACCTCCGGTTGTGCAGCCCGGCTCCGACCTCAGCGAAGTGGCCGTGCTGATGGCCGACTACAACCTCGCAGCGCTAGCGGTAGTCGATGACGACGGTCTTCTACTCGGATCGGTTACCGTTGACGACGTACTTCCACGGACGATCACGCCAAGCTGGCGCCGACGCCAAGAGGCACTCAGCGAATAGCAACCGGACCATCACGAACAGAGGTCGACTATAGCTGCCACTCTCGGCATGTTGGATCGGCACTCCCCACACCGTCGGCCACAATGCGAGTCACAGAAGCTGCGAACGACCTTAATCTGGCCGTTAGCGAGTTAACCAGAACCAAGGCGTACAAAACTGATCACCATCAGGATGACCGCGATGATCAGGTAGATGCGTACGAAAAGAAGAACTAGTCCGCGACCACGCGACTGGGGGGGACGGTGCAGGAGTGCCGACGCAGGCATCGACCAACTAAGGCGTGCTACTCTGTCAATGTGCTCCGGAGTGCGTATCTTCACCTGGTAGATCGCCACACCGACGGTCACAACAACAACAGGGATAAAGGTGCCAATCAAGAGTCCAGTCACCGAGATGGTGGGCAAGACGGTCACGATCGTCAAAATCAACGAGAGCTGCAACAGCAACGAGACGATAAAAGTCGCGAGAATATTGAGCCACGGGGGATTCATCCAAGGGCCCATAATCTCTTTGTCGTTGCATAGTAACAGAAGAAACAGCAGGGCGCTAGGGAGCAAAACTCCCGCCAAAACCTGAACGGCGAGATTAACCAGGCTGAGTGGTAACGATGGGATGAGCACTACACCAGCCGAAATAGCGACTAAGAGAATATAAGAGGCGTAAAAGCCTTTGGCCTCCCGAACTGGTGTATTCAGCGATTGATCGACGCCAAAAAGATCGCCAAGCGCGTACGAGGTCGAGAGTGTGACCGTTGCTGCACCGATTAGAGAAGCCTCAAGGAGGATTATCGCAAAGATGACACCGGTGATCGCACCCGCATGGCTAGCAAACCCCTGGGCGAGTTGCCCAGCGTCTTGGAAAGCACCTACCTTGAAGCCAACAAACACCGCGGCTGCCGCGATCATCACGCAAGCCGCTGCCGCATTTGTCACGATGGCACCAATAAAGGTATCTGCTCGTTCGTACTTAATCCAGCGTGGTGTGATCCGCTTGTCTACCACGTTGGATTGCTGAAAAAATAGTTGCCAGGGCGCAATGGTTGTTCCGACGATACCGATTATAAAAATAGTCGCCGTCGATGTGATGCCACCTTTTACTCCAGGAATCAACAGGCCAGTAGCGACGCCACCCACATGCCAGTGAGTCAAGAGCACCAGCGGTATCACCAAGAGACTTACGAGCACGAGCACGAGCATAAAACGCTCCCATCGCTCGAACCGTCCGCTCGCGACGGCGCCTACCAGGACGATACCCATCACCGTAACCGCAATTGCTGGGGGTACGCCAAAGTAGCCGAGTGCATAGCGAACACCGATGAACTCAGTTATGAGAGTCAATAGATTGAGCGCAAAGAGGTCCACTACTGAAAAGGCTGCCCAGAACCTACCAAAGCGCTCCTTGAGTAGTTTCCCGTGGCCTACACCGGTAACAGCACCGAGCCGTACCACCATCTCTTGCGAGACCGCCAATACGATCACCAAGACCGGCATGAGCCATAGCAGGGTATAACCATACGCTTGACCAGCCTGCGCGTAGGTAGTGATTCCGCCTGCATCGTTGTCTCCAACCATGACAATTATGCCAGGGCCAATTACCGCGAGAAGCGCAAGCAGCTTTCGTTTGAGTGACGGAGAAGAGCGCAGCTCGCCGACGGAGATTTTACCGAGTCCACCGCGAATAGCTGATTCATCGTTGTCCAAACGTGGGTCGAGGTTTTGCACAACAGAGACCTCCTTCTGCCAGGGGAGATGCGACTTTGGAACTGAAGAAAAAGCGGCTCGCTACGCGCGATCCGCTAACAGATGAGGAGTGGTACTTGGGGGTTCCGATCGCACCAATACCTCCTCTCCAAAGCGCCTGTGCTTGAAAGGCTTGTTGTCGTCTAGCTGGCAAGCATTCCGCCAACTACTCTAGTCGACGTCTAGTGAGGCTCCTGCCCACCAGGTTTGTCGCCAACGACCACTCCGGCCTCAGCGACCACAGTCAACACCTCGATATTGTGAAACCCAGCATCGAGAAACAGCTGCATCCAGCGCTCCTTCGCTATCGGTTTCTCTTGGACTCTAAACAGATAGCGAAACGCATTCTTCGCGATTCGCCAGTAACCTCCGACTCCCTTGGCTGCAAGTAGTCTTACCTTACCCAAGATAACCTGACGATCCTCTGCGGTGCCACCACGGCCAAACATCATGTCTCCAATTACCAAGCGACCGCCCGGTTTCAACCATGAGTAGCAGAGATTGACTACCCTAGCCTTACCATCGTCATTCAGATGATGGAAGACGTAATTCGAGACGATCAAATCAATTGACCCTGGATCAACCTCTAGGCGCTCGAGAGGAGAGACTCGACCCTCCACGTTGGTGTACCCCTCCTCGGCCGCTCGTGCCAAGAAGCGTGTTACCATACCCTCAGAGATGTCTACCCCTATCATCTCGGCGACTTGAGGGGCGAGTACAAGGCTGACCTGTCCAGATCCACAACCAAGGTCGAGAGCACGCATCTCCAGAGTAGGTGAGGCCTGGTCGACAACTGCATCTATGACCCTACCAAGATTTGGCGACGCTTCGTGTTCCCACGACTCCACCCGACGCTGCCAAACAAAGTGCTGAATGCGAACCGTGAAGTCCTCGAAGATACTCATAGCAGCATTAGTCTAGGCAACGAAGGAGGACCATCGGCTGAACCTCCTGAGCACACCAAGCGGGACCAACAACTATCCACCCACAACAAGCACGTGACTTGCAAAGAAATTACCGATTGTAGCAACGTATAGCGTACTCCAACTATAGCTTTGCAAGGATGACGGGACTTGAGTGAAGACTCGTGCGTAACGATGATCAACAACCCTGGTGCCGACCCTTGTGAGCTTGCACCTCCGAGAGTCCTCTCGACGAGCAAGTAAGCTAGAACTCGAACTCACACGGGCGGGGGTATGTGCGCACGATTCGAACAAAATATCGGCCCAGCGGAGTGCCATCAGCTTTTGTTGACACTGGGTTTGACGATGGTTGTGCCAAGCCCACGGGCTCCGACGGTTCTACCGACCGATCAGGCCATCGTTTTTTCCCGAGAACGAATCTTTCAGGCATCATTTGGCCTCCAGCGCGTGGGTAGACCCATGCTGATCAATGCACGATCAGAGAGTATGCACGAACGTCCTACCTTCAGACGCCTTCTCGATCGAGGGCGGGCACTGGTGCCAATGAATGGATTCTACGAGTCCGGACCGGCTGGCATCGTCCTCTTTAGCCCATCGGCGACAACTCCGTTGATCTTCGCCGCTGGGTTAGTCGACTACTCGCTGCAGTCTTTCGTGATCCTCACTCGAGATGCAGACGAGTTCGTAGCGCCTATCCACGACAGAATGCCGGCACTGGTTCGACCATCGAACGCCCTAAGCTGGCTTGTAGATGGGGTGCTCCAGTACGACGCAATCGCCCTCGACACCACTACCTTGCCCACCTCAGAGCGAAAAAATCGGCAGCTGAAAACAGCGACTAACGCCCAGTGCGACGAACCGGGTCCTCTGTTCGAGCAAGGAAGGCTCGAATAGAACCAGCAATACCCAAGCCATCAAGTCCAAGTTCGGTAAGAAGCGCATCCGCATTCCCGTGTGGTAGGTACTCGCTCGGCACACCAAGATGACAAAAGGCCACATGAGGGTTGATCTCATGCACGATCTGAGCAAGGTACTCACCCGCGCCTCCATGAATGAGACCATCTTCCACCGTGATCACTTGAACTGCCGCTCCGAGTCGCTCAACCAACTCGAGCGGACAGGGTCGGATAACCCTCGGATCAACCACGGTGCAGTCGTATCCGTCCGCCTCCAACAGGTCTGCGGCAAGAAGAGCTGGAACCAGCATCTTCCCTATTCCAACCACCACCTGTCGGCTCGAGCCCTCACGGACCACTCGAGCGTGCATGCCTTCTCCAACTCCACCTCGCACCATTCGAGGGGCAAGGGTCTTGGAGAATCTGAGCGAGGAGGGGCCCTCGATCGCGATGGCTGAACGGAGTTGAACGCGCAACTCCTCTACCGATGAGGGTACGAAAACTGTCATGTTAGCGACCGAGAGCATCTGCACCAGGTCCAGGATGCCGTGATGGCTCGGTCCATCATCACCGGTAATTCCGGCGCGATCCATGACGAAGGTAACTCCGAGATTGTGGAGCCCTACGTCGAGGTTCACCTGATCAAAGGCGCGCGACATAAAGGTTGAATAGATCGCAACCACGGGATGCAGGCCGGCCATCGCCATTCCAGCCGCCGAGGTCACCGCGTGTTGTTCAGCGATTCCCACATCAAAATAGCGATGAGGGAACGCTTCTTCAAAAGGAAGTAGCCCTGTAGGGCCACCCATAGCAGCCGTCAAAACTACCACTGATGGATTCTCGCGGCCGATTCGGACGAGCTCAGTTGAGAATGTCTGGGTGTAAGACAAGGGTGGACCACCCTCAACGTCCGAAAAGACCTGTGGAACCTTAAGATCATGTAGACACTGCAACTCATCATCTTCGGCAGGAGGATAGCCCTTGCCCTTCTGGGTGAGCACGTGGATCACTATCGGTCCATTCCACTCCTTGGCGCCGGCGAGTGCGTACTCTAACTCAGAGATATCGTGACCGTCAATGGGTCCGGTGTAGCGCACCCCGAGCGCCTCGAAGAACACCCGGGGTTCGATCGCTTCACGCAAAGCAGACGTCATGTTTGCAAGAGAACTTACTGCACGATTCCCAACCTTTGGCAGGTCTGTGATTACCTGCTTAATACGGTTACGAGCCTGAATATAGGACGGGTTCAGCCGAAGCTTTGTCAACGATGATGAGAGTCTCGAGATCGTGGGGGCGTAGGAGCGTCCATTGTCGTTCCAGATGATGATAATAGGCAGACGACGGTGACCTATATTATTAAGCGCCTCGTACGCCATTCCTCCCGTCAATGCACCATCACCAACGACCGCCACTACCCTCCGAAGTGGCAGAGCGGCGGGATCATCGGCTCCGAGCTGAAACGCCGCAGCCATGCCATAAGCGTAGCTGAGAGCCGTGGAGGCATGCGAATTCTCGATCCAATCGTGCTCTGACTCGGACCTATTTGGATAACCGGAAATTCCTCCGCGTCGACGTAATGAATCAAAGTCGGCATTTCTACCAGTGAGGAGCTTGTGCGGGTAGGCCTGATGTCCAGTGTCGAAGAGAATCACATCACGAGGAGAGTCAAAACTGCGGTGGAGCGCCAATGTGATCTCGACCGACCCAAGGTTGGAGCCGAGATGCCCGCCATTTTTCGAGACCGTACCCACTATTCTGTGGCGAAGCTGGCTCGCTAGATCCTCAAGCTCGGCAATGCTCAACTCCGCGAGGTCACTCGGACCCTTAACGTTCTCTAATTCCATATGACCTACCGACTCTATCCGTCCTGCGACGCTGCAAAGGACTACTACAAAATACTACTACGGTGGGCGTCCTCATAGAACGCCAACTAGCCCGGTTTCAGGATTCCGCCCAGGGCGTGGAGCGGCGCTCAACCAGGCGCCGGCAGGCCCAGAGTTAGCCACTGGACGCGTTAGGCTATCAGAGCGATGGCTCATCTCCAGTACCTTATATTGATGGCCCTCTGCCTCATGGTCACCCTCCCACTTGAGTTGCTTGGTGCACGGGTTTGGCGTCAGCCTCGAAGACTCGCGCCGACAATAGCAATCGTCGCAATCACCTTCTCGCTCTTTGACGCGTTCTCAATCCACCAACGGCTATGGACCTACGCGAGCCAATTTACCACCGGAATCAGGCTAGCCGGTGTTCTGCCCATCGAAGAGGTTGCGTTCTTTATCGTGATACCCATCTGTGCCCTATTGACCTTTGAAACAGTTCGCCACCGCCAGCAGATCGTCGCGCGGCTAAAGCAACGGAGAGGCTGATGGGCATCTATACAGCAGAGGCGCTAGCGGCAGTCATCGTCACCGTTATCATCGACCTCCTGATCACCAGGTCGGGTGCGATTAGAACTCTCAACTTCTGGATTACCTGGATCATCGTGGCACTCTTCCAAATTCCTGTGGATGGCTGGCTCACCAAGCTGTCGAGCCCCATCGTCATCTACAATCCTCACCAGTTCTCCAAGATTCGATTCCCTTTCTCGATTCCGATCGAAGACTTCGCCTATGGGTTTGCACTCACGCTTCTCACGATCACGTTGTGGCTTCGCCTGGCACCCAAGAGCCACTCCGTCAGCAAGGACAGCGCAGGCTAAGCAGGCACAAAGCCTGAATTCACGGCCGCGTCCGCACCTAGGATTGCAGTAATTGGCATCTCAACAACCAACTCATCCATAACACCCGAGAATAATTAACCCGACTCCAGGGTTAGAATGAGAGAGACACAAGGAGAGCTGAATGACCTTTGTCGCGATTATCATCGCCACCTTTATCGTCATGGAACCAGTAGCGTATCTTGCTCACCGGGCGATCATGCACGGCGTAGGCTGGGTTCTCCACGCCTCGCATCACCTTCCTCGAGAGACTCGGTTTGAAGCCAACGACCTGTTCCCCATCGGGTTTGCCTTACCCACCATCATCCTCTTTTGGCTAGCTACCTCACATCATCCGATCCTGCTACCGATCGCCATCGGCATCACGCTGTACGGTGCCGCCTATAGCTTCGTGCATGACTTCTACATTCACCAACGCCTCGGCGCGATACCCAAAGTGCGCTATCTTGAGTACCTAAAACGTTGCCATGCCCTCCACCATCTCTATAACGAAGAGCCCTACGGTATGCTTGCCCCAGTTATACCAGCTCGACTCAGACCAATGATGCAGCTCGAGGTCGTCCAGAACTGGAATCCGAGTTCGATAAAGTCGTAGTCGGTCAGCCAAGGCTGAGTCCACGGCGACTAGATCAGCTCCAATCGGACCGACTCCTCCCCGGTGAACGAAGGGTTGTCTGAGGCTTTGTTGTGCCTTCGTCATGACAGAGAGGGACGGATCAGGCCAGTCTCATAGGCGATAACCACAAGTTGAGCACGATCGCGCACCTCAAGCTTCGACATGATGTGGCTGACATGGGTCTTAACCGTCAATGGGCTGAGGTAGATCTTCTCGGCAATCGCAGTGTTGCTGAGACCAGATCCAACGAGTACGAGCACCTCTCGCTCTCGATCGCTCAAGATATCGAGCGCAGATTGGTTCGTCGGTACCGGGGTACTCCTCCTCGCAATGTTGGCGATTAGTGATCTAGTTACACTCGGAGATAGCAGTGCTTCACCTCGATAGACAACTCGTACCGCATTAA
>DAHZQE010000448.1:0-8720 GCA_027409005.1 Ferrimicrobium sp.
AGATCGGCAAGGCTGCGGTATGTTCGGTATTCGCCTTGCGTGCCCGAAAATAGGACGTCGAAATCTCCCAGGCCCTTATCAACAATGAGCCTAAAGTCCACTTCGAAAAAATTTGGATGCAGTCACGTTGGTTCTCGTTGTCAAAATCGTCGTTCGGGTATAAGTACAAGTGCCTTACCGGATGTCAGGGAGACCATTGGCGGTCTGGTTCTCGCGTGACTTCTGCATCTTATAGGTAGAATACGTCCAGTACCTATGGACGTGGTTAGCATGCACGTGTGCCTCTTCGCTCTGCAGTTGCTTACATCGACAATAGGGACTCTTCCCAGTACAAGTTCGATCAATTTACGGGATTGCGGGACAGATAATCCATCAAGACCGGCGTGTATAGCCAGGAGAAGGAAAGATTCAACGGAACGTAATCGTACACCTGAGTGATATTAAAGAATGTACGGTTCCCATTGTAGATGGAACAGGTAGCGTAAGTTCGTATCACCGCGCCCCACTCTGAAAAGGCGAATGGGCTGGCTGTCCGGTTCATGGCTACGTAGTTGATCTCGACAGAGCTAACGTTGGAGCTTTCCGACACGTCGTTGTAGTAGGACAGGGAAGGCGAGATGGCAGCACCAGCACCAGCGCCGCCATCGGAAGGTCGCCAAACATCCGTGAGTGTGTACTTGAGGGCTGTCTGGTCTGTGAAAAGCTCACTGCCTGGAGGGATGTTGACCGTCTCGCACATCGGTACGACCATGTTCGTCAAAAAGGAAGGGAGGCTTCGCTGCCATATCTGGGCCCGGAGAGTGGCGTTCGGGTCGCTGCTTTATGATACAACGCTGCAGAATGTCGACCTGGGCTGTTCTTCTCACATGGGTCTCATTCTTCCATGAATGTGTAGCCAGTCGAGACCTAATATGAGCGTCAGTATCGGGTTCTCCAACGGCAGGTTACGAGTGTGATAACATACGTAATTGATAAATGTGAAGAGCAGCGCACCAGCAACCACGACCTGCCGGAACACCTGTTAAGATCGCGTACTTCTTAGATCGTTGGGATTGCCTACCGTAAATCGGCGGAAAGGGTATCTGTGACCAAGTCAGTCAAATCGCTGTGACGGAGGGCCACGGCGCTGAGTTGCACAGGGAAGCCCTCTTCAGCTGCGCGATGGGATAGATGGCGCTTCGAGCGAGGCTGAAGTCTGTCCCGAAACAGCCTGGCGCAACCGTGGAGAGCTTGAAGTCAATCTGCGACTATCGCCTCACGAAGCATGAAGCACGCAATGTATGACAGCACAGCTGAGATCTGGACGTCAATTTCCGGTAGTAATATTGTACCGGAGGATTGTGGATGCTTCTGATTTCAGATGCTGTATGCCGCTACTGTCAACGACGGTTGCAACATCTACGTATTGAGTTGCTTGTCCAAGGAGATTACCTTGCGCCAGACGTCTGCCTCAATTACTGTGCTTTGCGTCCACAAAGCATTCTGCGATGTCAAGTCTCACGCCAAAGCGAAGATCGAGAACGTCGGGTCATGCTGTGATAGCGCGCTCATCTCCATAAGCGCACTGTTGCGACCGCCATTGACATGTTCGCTCACGGCTTGGGAATGTGCAGCGTCTTGCTGAGCATACAGCATGCGTGTCCGAGGAAAAGGCCGACCACAGGATGGAACTCAAGGATCGAGCCCGTCATGACTGTTCCGAACGGGATGCGGCTCTGAATCCGGTCCTGCGAAGCCCAGTATGCCATGAGCGCGGCTATGCTTAAGCTAGTCGGGATCGGCAAGCCCTCGAAGTAGGCTGCCTTTCCACTGGCATCATGTGGCACGTTATCGCTTGTGACGTTGAAGCGCGCAAGACGCGCGAGGCCGGAGACGACGAAGCATGTCAGGAGCACCTGGTCGAATGGCGTTTGCATGCCAACGGAGAAAGCGCAGGCAGCGGGAGCCACGCCGAATGAGATCTGTCCCTTTGTCAGCCCAGTGTATCAAGAATTAAGGGCTGTCCAGCCATACCAGGTCCGCTAGTGAGTCGAGCTCCGCACCCATCAGACTGCTCTTCCCTCTCCACCTAGCCACCTTGCCGTCGAAGAAGTCAAAGAACAGGCCGAAAGGCATGAGCGCAAGTGCTGTCCATAGGTGTCCTTTCTGGTGAGGCGGGCTCATGCAGTATCGCATCGAAGACAGCACCGACATGACCCCACAGAAGCCGTTCATGAGAGTGATGAAGTCTGCGAGGTGGTACGCGCGAAGAAGACTGAAGTGGCCTGGGTTGGGGGCGTTGAGGAGGTATTGCTGCTTGTCCTTGACTGCATACGTATTTAGTCTGGTGAAGGCTCACACATTTGCGCCGCGAAAGGTCTCGCCTACCAGGCTCCTTCGTGGCCTCTTTGGCTTCCTTGCCGGTGCCATTGGCCATGCCCGATCTCTTCGACATGGTTCAGTATCAGGTCGCCGTGGCCAACCTCGTCAGAAGTGAGCCCTCGTTTTCTGCTGTAGGGTGAAAGGGCTCAGGAAGCTCTGAGTAATTCCTTCGCAGACGTGGGTTTGGTTCTATGCCGAACACTACAAACAGGATCCCGTGCACGGCGAGCCGCAACGCCTGCCCCTACGTCACTTTGCATGTGGTTTCGCGCGGACGGGAATACCCGCTCTCCGACCCACTTTCAGCAGGCACGTCGGCCGGACGCGACTTCGACTCTTCACCTTCACCTTTGACGACCCTCTATCAACGTAGGATCATCGACGGAGCCTCGGTCATGAGAAATGACGGCGGTCATCTCGTTTGGCGCGTCAAACCGCCTTGACGCTTTGGCCTCGGTCTTTCCGACCCAGACCTTCACCACGCCGACGCCGGAGACTACCCCCAATGTCGGATCGCTTGCTTCGCCGGGTGTACCATTTGGCGGCTTTAATATCCCACAGAACAATGCCGAGGAATCTGTTCAGTTCAACAGGGCCTGGAGTATAACCACCCGTTACCTTACATTGCAGACTGTCCAAGAACGAGACCTATCCAACCCAAGAACTGCCGCAGACTCTGAAATCAATGCGCTCAGCGTCATCTGCCGAAGACCTTCTGGATTCAAGGAATTGCGAGCATGGTATGCCAACGAAACTGGGGTTCACTTCCGACACCACGTGGCGCCCGTGTTGGAGCACTGGCAGCAGCCGATATCTGTCACGAGCGCCTCTGATGTGCTTGGTCGGACAACTCAACTGCTCCGTTCTGCTCAAAACGGGTACCTGTCCAGTCTGATCTCAGTCGTGGATCATACGTCCAGCATGGCAGATCGCCAAACGCTACTGACGCTGCTGGCACGACTTCGAGAAGACTTGTTTGCGCTATATCTGGAAGCCTTGCCGTGTCACAGGCTCCTGAAGACCATGAGTGCAGTCTTCTATCAGCAGATGAAGTCGTCGCTTGAGCACCAAAGCAACACCGAAGCCTGCCACAAGCGAGGCGAGTGTTGGTGTACGACCGCGTTAGACGAGTCGCTACTTGCGACTATCTACGACATCGGTTTGGGACAGCTAGGTCAACAAGCCTTCGCGACAGCTTTTCACAAGTTTCTTGAAGTCGAGGCAATAGAGCGACCTTGCTTCCGGGTTGATTGGACTAGCCATGCTTCCGTGGTTCCCAATCTGGTGCGATGGATCGAGCAACGACTGGCCTCTTTCGCTCAGCGGACCATCAGCATCCTTCAGGGCGGCCGTCAAGTCAACATCGAGAAGCAGCTTGATGCTCAAGCGATTGTACGTACGGCTGTCACGAACATTGGCCGCCTCCGCACCAGCGCTCTGTTCGACTACACCAAACGATGGCCATCAAGCATCGGTGCGCTTCTTGACATCCAGTCTTACCTGGTTATAGCTCCGCAAGACAAAGCTCGCGTATGCGAGCACTTCATCCAGCAAGTCAAGCGCAGACTGCTGCATGCCGGCGCCAGTACCACCGAAATCCTGAGCATCTACGTAGATTTGATTCCAGCATTCAAGCTGCTTGACGCACGCGGCGTTCTTTTGGAGAAGGTAGCTCAGCCACTGCGAAGCTATCTACGTAGTCGAGAAGATACTGTCGCTATCCTTGCCGCTAGTTTTTTTGCCGACGTCAGCTCAGATGGAAGTGTGGATCACATCGACCCTTACCGCATTTGCGCGGACATCACGAACGAGGTGGCAAGGTCGGCGCTGGTACAGCAAAGTAGGCACAAGGTGCTCACCTTCGAGGACATGGAGTGGCTGCCAGATCCTATCGACGCTGGACCAGACTTCAAGATCTCTGCTCCCGAAGATGTGCTGGCTCACGTGTTGGGCTTGTTTGAGCAAGAAGACTTCATCAAGGAAGTGACAATAGTGCTTGCGCAGCATCTCCTGGAGGCCACTGATCCTGAGTACGTCCGTGAGACGAGACTGGTGGAATTGTTCAAGACCCGGCTGGACAGCACAAAGTTGCAGGCGGCGGAAGTCATGTTGAAAGACATGCGAGACTCTGTTACGCTCAATCGTCGTATTAATGCTCCGCCAAAACAGATATCTGTGCCTACACCTCGCGAGATTCAAGCTGCTATCCCGAGCGAGGGCGTTACGCTGACCAGTCTGTATGGCATGTTCGAGCGCCGTATGACCCCAGCACAATTCCGTGCTGCTCTATCGACGGTAGCCAACAAACGTCAGGATCGCTACTACGCCAGGAGAACACCCTTGCCACCGGAGCCGCCTGCAAACGCAGAGGTCACAGATCACGACATCATCGATTCGAAATATCATGTACTATCAAGCTTCTTCTGGCCTCAGATGCGTGGAGACACCTTCAAATTACCAGCTTTGCTTAACGACTGTAACCGTCGATTCGACAGCCGCTTTACCGATCTTGGGAATCAGCGCAAGCTACATTTCAAAGACGCCCTGGCCCGGGTCACCGTAGAAATAGAGCTGGAAGACCGAACAGTATGTGAGGCGGATGTGCCGGGTTGGCGAGCCAGTGTGATCGACTTGTTCGCATTTCATCCGCAGTCCGACATGGACATCGACGACGGCCTGACTCCGACGTTCGCGCTTGATCAAATCGCATCTCTCTTGCAGATGGACGAAGAGTTGGTTCTTGATGCGCTCAGCTTCTGGCTCAGCAAGCGTGTTCTCTACCAGCCCCAGCCTGATATGTATGCCGTCCTCGAGCGACAGGACATGGACGTTGGACCGACCAAGCAGACCAAGCAGGACACCAAATTCTCGGCACTGAAGTCCCAAGATGCGATGTTCCGAGAAGGGGTGCCGACGTTCGAGACCTTTATTGCGGAGATGCTGCGGAATAATGGGCCGCGCGAGATCGGAGGTATGACAGGCATCGCTGGTATGTTGAAGATGGTGCTACCGAACTTTACATATGGTGAGGACGAGGCGAGGTGGTTGCTGGAAGATATGGAAAGCAGAGGGATGGTGGTCAGGAATGGTGAGATATGGGCGATCGGCTGAACGCTGGATGGCTTCCGTGATAATGGAACACTATGTTTACGTGGAGCGATCCTTATGAGCGTGGAAGACGATACCATCTACCGAGGACGCGGCTGTCTGGCTGAGGAGCGCAATACGAAGCTTGCTTCTTGCTCGATCTGCAAGGAAGCTCATTGAACTAAGACGGGACCACAACAGAGACACGCTGCTTCCTGCGTGACCGAGCGGGTACCGCGTTCGGATATCAATGATCTGTGTGGCCAAGATCACATGGGTCGTCTTCCTGGCGCGGCAAGCACTGGCGAAGGCCCGTGCTGTCCAGCTAAGATAGCATCTGCAGCATCGAGTATATCCTCAATGTCTAGCCTACACGAGCTCATACACGGCTCAAATTCACCGGGGTTTACGATAAGGCCGATTTCAGAACATCTGCCGCGTTACTGTGTCAAGATTCAGCACCCACTGAAATGAGTTTCTTGAGCTTTCGCGTCGACGTTGATCCAAGGACACCAAGACATTGGCAATTCCCCGGTGACAGACCCGATACAAAAATACTTTCGCCCAACACGCTAGGTCTCCTTTATCAACTTATGACCCCTTCTTGTAAAGTTGGTCGTCTCTCGTTACAATTGCTGCGATTGCTGCACGACCGTTAGCCTTTCCATCAGGTCGATCAGGATATCTTTCTTTCCAGTTCCACAGCGACAAGATGTCGCTGCGACGGGCAATCAGTAATATCGCCACCGCTATATTGCTTACCACGCCCATCACAGCTCAAGTCATCAGGAGGCAATCCGGCAGCCTCCCGCCAGTAACTGCGACTGTGAGATGATATCAACAATTAGGTCTGACCATTTACGCAGGTAACCTCCGATGGAGCAGCCTTCTGGGCAAATGGCGAACGGTTCTATATTCGCGGCGTCGCGTATCAACCAAGTGGAGCGGCCGGCGCTCAAGATCCTCTGCTGAACATCGATAACTTGAAAAGAGATATTGAAGAGTTCAAGCGACTGGGAATCAACACTATTCGAATATACACAATCGATAACAGCGCCCAGCACGACGAGGCCATGCAGCTGTTAGACGGCGCGGGCATCGACCTGGCACTGGATGCGAACACGCCTAGCTTTTCGCTCAATCGGGAGAATCTAGCTTCGCTACATGCAAGCTATAATGATTTCTACCTACAGTCTGTGTTTGCGACCATCGATGCATTTTCAGGATACAGTACGTCGAGTTGGCATATATGGCCTCACTTCAGCTGACAATGGACAGACAATCTACTGCTGTTTTTCTCCGGCAACGAGGTGATCAATGCGCGCAACAACACCAACGCGGCTCCCTACATCAAAGCCGTCACCCGCGATATGAAGCAGTATATCAGCGCTCAAGCGAACCGCCAGATCCCGGTTGGATATTCCGCGGCCGACGTTGCTGAAAACATAGAGCCACAGGCCCTCTACTTTGCCTGCGGCGAGGACGAAACAGCTCGCTCGGACTTCTTCGCCTTCAACGACTACTCCTGGTGCGACCCAAATACTTTCACCGGCGCTGGCTGGGACATCAAGGTCAAAACCTACAGCGACTATCCGCTGCCAATCTTCCTTTCCGAATTTGGCTGCATCACCAACACCCGTGAGTGGAACGAGATTGAGGCACTTTACTCAACCAATATGTCTTCCGTTTACTCCGGCGGCTTGGCGTACGAGTACACCCTCGAGCCAAACGGCTACGGTCTCGTCGAGCTCAGCTCTAGCGGCCAAGTTGAAACCAACGAGGACTTCGACCGTTTGATGGAAGCTTTCGCCAAGAACCAGGATCCTTCAGGGGACGGTGGGGCACGCAGGGATGTCTCGTGCCCTTCATGTCCACCCTCGAGCGATGAGTGGGACGTTGGCACTGAGAATCTCCCCGTGATCCCGGAGGGTGCGAAGAAGTACATTCAGCAAGGGGCTGGCACGGGACCAGGTCTTGACAACAAAGAGGGAAGTCAGTGGGCCGGAGCGCCGAGCGAGACGTCGCCGGATCTCAGCGACGGCGTCAGGGTCAGCGAGAACTTGTCCAACGCCACTGTGAACGGCAACAAGAGTGGCAGCTCCAAGAGTAGCAACAGGAACGGCACGAGTGACAGCGTTGGAAAGGGCGCTGCTGGCCACGTCGCACCGCCGCTTGCTGCTATCGTCGCTTTGTTGGCCGTTGTTGCGACTGTCGGACTCTGAGTCTGCTTGGCTCCTTTTTTGCTTAGCATCAGCGCATCGGTAATGGTGGCATTGGTGGGCAGGTTCGTCGAAGCTGATTCTGCATACTGCGAGAAGCATCATACCAACTAAGTACAATCTCCAATCGAGGAAAGCTGCTTGATGTCGAGCTTCGTGAGGCCGCTGCAGAGGGCGGTTTTCTTCATCTGATGCGACACCGTGGAATGGGCTGGCTGAGGACTCAAACACTTCCAGTCTCATTCTGCAAGAGCGGGATATATTTGGCCCAGTTACGGCCATCGAGGACCAGTCGCGAAATGTAGAAGTTCCCATGGCGACGGCGGCTGTGAACTGCCGAGTCGGTAGAGATGGGAACAGCTTCAATCGTCCGGAGCATCGGTGAGAGGCACATACCTAGGGATATTAGATCGTCACACATCATAGCTCGCCTGGAAGAACTCACCTGACGCCCATATCCTTGACCTTTGTCACTGTACCGTCCTCCTTCTTGTCAATTACATAGATGTGCTGCATATAATCCTCCTCAACGGGCATGAACAGACTAAGCAACCTCGTCAGCCTTGTCGGCTCCGCAACGGGCATGAAAAGCCTTTCGCAAGACCCTCAGCACACGGCTGAAGACAGGATCAGGAGATGTGCCTACCGTCCAGGCGCCCTCAGCTGATCGATCAGCGGCTGATGAAATCCCGTCGCAGCTGCTCCAACATGTATCGCATCATAGGGCGCGCCCTCCGGCCAACCCAACCTCCCATCCGCCTTTACGTATCGTATCCCTCCGTTGTCCATCTCCGCCCCGCACATGCATGCCGCAGCTTGCGAGTCGCTGCTCCCATACCTCAAGCCAGGTGCTAGAGTCCTTGACATTGGATCTGGATCCGGATACCTTACTCATGTCCTCGCCGAGCTCGTAAAGCCGGGTGGCAAAGTGATAGGAGTCGAACACATCCAGCCACTGGTTGAAATGGGCACGCAGAATACGCTCAATCGGGAGAATCTAGCTTCGCTACATGCAAGCTATAATGATTTCTACCTACAGTCTGTGTTTGCGAC
>DAHZQE010000455.1:0-3862 GCA_027409005.1 Ferrimicrobium sp.
AGATCGCTGAGCAGTTCCCGATCGTAGTTTAGCGTGGGAAGGAGAAGGCGGGGAGTCTCTCCGGAGGCCAGCAGCGCCTGGTGGAGTTCGCTCGTTGCCTGATGCTCGATCCGCGGATAGTCATCCTTGACGAGCCGTCTATGGGGCTTGACCCAGTAACACTAAAGCGGGTGTTCAAAACGGTTCGGCACATGAGTGCCAGCGGACGGACTGTACTGCTTGTAGAGCAGAATGCAAAGGCCGGCCTGCGCTTGGCTGATCACGGCATAGTGCTTGAGAACGGCATCGTACGACTGACCGGAAGCGGTCGTGAGGTGCTTGAGCATCCCGAGATAGGTGCTCTGTATTTGGGTGGCGCCGTAGTGAAGAGCGAGCAAGTATGAGGAGTGAGCTATCGTGAGGGCGCCTGACGCCCAGAAGTTTGTGCGAGAGGGGATAGGGCGACGACAATGAATCCCTCTGTTGGTCGACGAGTCGTCGACGTACATGCTCATTTTGCCCCATTGACCTCATCGAGCTCCACCGGGCCTGACCCCTGGATCAGCCGCGATGGCTCAGCCACCGCCGTCTGGTACCACGGCTCACATGTCGACTCCATCGTTCGTGAGGTTGTGGATCCGACGATCCTCATCGCAGGAGAGGAGGCGATCGGGATCCAGGAGGCCGTACTCTCGCCGTGGGTCGCACTGCTCCCTCAGACCGAGGATCCCAACCTAGCCGAGGCGGCGTGTCAGCGTCTGAATGCCGCTATGGCAGAGACGGTGGCCAGGGAGCCTCGCTTGTCAGCCATGGCGGCGGTACCGATGATTGAACCAGCTCGTGCCATTCGTGTCCTCACGGAGGCGAGAGCTGGCGGGCTTACCGGGGTTGAGATCGTCCCGACGGTGGCCGGCGAGTTCGTTGGCGGTGAGCGCTTCGAGGAGTTTTGGGCCTCGGTTGCCGAGACTCGAACCCCTGTTTTCATCCACCCAAGCAGCAAGGGGATGGGGATAGATGCGCTCCAGGGTGGTTACCTCTGGAACTCGGTAGGGAACCCGGTCGAGACTGCGATCGTCGGCGCACAACTGGTGCTATCCGGATTGGTCGAACGCTACCCCGACCTGCGGATCATCCTGGCACATGCCGGTGGAGTCCTACCCTCAGTTTTTGGTCGAATCGATCATTCGTTCAGCGTCCGTCCTGAGCCCAAGAGCCGTCTTAGTCACGAGCCGAGCTGGTCGTTTCGGCGTCTGTTCTACGACACTATCGCCCATGGGGAGCGTGAGTTGGCTGCGCTGTTGGCCGCGGTTGGTCCGTCACAGCTGCTGTTTGGGACCGATCATCCATTCGATATGGGTGACTATGACCAACTCACCGGCTTGGAGTCGCTGGGGCTAGATCCTGTGGCGCTTGAGGCGATCCTCGGAGGCACGGCTGCGCGCCTCTTTGGACTCGCAGCCGTGCAAGCGTGAGTGATGTGGGTGAGCTACCGAAGAAAGGAGACGAGATGTCAGAGTACAGATACGATGGATTAGTGCCCGCACCCGGAAGGATGGGGGTCGATTTCGAGGAACGGGTCGATTTCGACCGGCTTCGTTCCTATCGGCTCGCCAGGGCACGTGAGGCGCTTGCAAACTCTGAGCTAGGTGCGCTTCTCTGCTTCGACGTCAACAACATACGCTATATAACCTCCACCCAGATCGGTGAGTGGGTGCGCGATAAGGTCTGCCGATATACCCTCTTGACCCGAGATGGAGAGCCGGTACTCTGGGACTTCGGGTCGGCGGCCAAGCATCACCGGATCTATGCCCCCTGGCTAGAGCCGGAGAACTCGCGTGCTGGCATGCTCGGCCTCCGTGGTTCAGTCGCGCCCGATGCTGGTTTTATGGACCGGGCGGCGATGGAGATCAAGTCTCTACTCGAGGATGCTGGGGTGGCGAATGCCCCTATCGGTGTCGATATCGTTGAGGTACCGATGATGCTCGCACTGATGCGAGCTGGCATCGATGTACGAGATGGGCAGCAGGTCATGCTCGATGCTCGCCAGATCAAGTCGAGAGATGAGATCATGTTGCTCTCGAGCTCGGCGGCAATTGTTGACGGCACCTACCAGCTTATTTCGGAGATCCTCAAGCCTGGTATCCGCGAGAATGAGGTGGTGGCGCAGGCGAACGAGTTCCTCTACGCCGCCGGATCCGACGACGTCGAGGCGATTAACGCAGTCTCTGGTGAGCGATGTTCGCCGCATCCGCATAACTTCTCTGATCGGATGATTCGCCCAGGAGACCAGGCGTTTTTCGATATCATCCAGTCATACAACGGCTATCGAACCTGTTACTATCGAACCTTTGGTGTCGGTAGGGCGACACAGTCACAACGTGATGCCTACACCAAGGCGAGGGAGTGGATCGATGCTGCGATCGCGTTGATCAAGCCAGGAGTTACCACCGACCAGATCGCACAGGTATGGCCCAAGGCTACCGAGTTTGGCTTCTCCGATGAGATGGAGGCCTTTGGTCTCCAGTTTGGACATGGTCTCGGTCTAGCGCTTCACGAGCGGCCGATTATCTCTCGGTTGAACTCGCTCGATCACCCCTTCACACTCGAGGCTGGGATGGTCTTCGCGTTGGAGACCTACTGCCCTGCGAGTGACGGATACTCAGCTGCGCGCATCGAGGAGGAGTTGGTGGTCACCGATGATGGGGCCAAGGTTCTCACCCTGTTCCCCGCTGACGAGTTATTCGTCGCCAACCAGTATTGAGATTAAGAGAATGAAGGGAGCACTATGGTGCAGACAGTAGAAGCTCAGATAGTAGAGACCGATCTCCGATTGCGTCTCTTTGAACGGATGGTCATACTTCGCCAGTTTGAAAAGCGGGTGTACGACCTGTTTTTGCAGGGATTGGTGAAGGGCACCAGCCACCTCTCGATTGGCCAGGAGGCGATCGCCGCCGGGTTCGGCGAGGCGATGCACCCCACCGACTGGACCTTTGCCACCTACCGAGGGCATGCGCATACGCTATCTCGTGGTGTCCCGATGGCACCGGTGATGGCTGAGCTGATGGGTCGCGAGGGTGGATTGATGGCTGGCAAGGGTGGCTCCATGCACCTAACTAGCGTCGAGCACGGGATGATGGGGTCGTACGCTATCGTCGGTGCCCACCTCCCGATCGCCGTAGGCGCCGCCTTTTCAGCGAAGTATCGCAAGAGCGGCCAGGTCGCCGTCTGCTTCTTTGGTGACGGGACGACCAACATCGGGGCCTTCCACGAGGCATTGAACTTCGCCAGCGTCTATCAGCTTCCAGTGGTGTTCGTCTGTGAGAATAACCTCTATATGGAGTACACGTCGATCCACGATGTGACCGCGGTTGAACACCCAGCAGCTGATCGCGCGGGAGCCTATGGACTCGAGCGGATCATCGTCGATGGTAACGACGCTACCGAGATGTATCGTATAGCTCAGGAACGGTTGCGATGGGCACGAGAAGGACACGGCCCCTCTTTGATTGAGGCGATGACCTACCGCCACCAGGGGCACTCACGTGCTGATCCAGGAAAGTATCGACCAGATGCGGAGGTGGCGGAGTGGATGGAGCGCGATCCTATACCCGCCTACCGCAGCCGGCTGGAGTCAGAGGGGATCTCTGCCGGTGCTTTGGACGCGATCGAGGAGCGGGTGGCCAGGGCGGTCGATCTCGCCACTGAGACAGCGAAGGCGTCGCCGGCACCGCCAGCGGATCTTGCGTTTAGAGATGTTTGGAGCGATGGAGGTTGGCAATGGCGGAGTTGAGCTATCGAGATGCGGTACATCGCGCACTCGCGCAGGAGATGGCGCGTGACGAGCGCGTAGTCTTTCTAGGTGAAGACGTAGCGAGGGCAGGTG
>DAHZQE010000460.1:0-3142 GCA_027409005.1 Ferrimicrobium sp.
CAGCTGACGATCAGTGGACTGCGTCCCCATGCTCGTCAAGGATTGTGCCCAGTGTCCAAGATTGTCTGCCCAGCGAAGAGGGCTCGGTCGGGTAAAGCCAACAATCGCAAGGCCACAGCAGAGATGAAAGCAGCCCACAAAAGCTCGCTCCCGCGCACCATCTGCCACGTTGATGGTATTGGACATGGGCGACTGCTCATAGTACCCCAAATCGGCAGCTATGCCGGCGAGTAGATGGAGAAGAGGATAGACACGGTGGGTAGTCGCGAAATGGTGTGGCCAGGCAAGGTACGTAAGCAGGCCAATTAGTAGATCCAGGTTACGCTCTCCCTGCACGACAGCCTTCTCAGACAAAGCTTGTCTGAAGCATTGGGCTAGCCGTTGTTGCACATTGGGCCGTGCGGGAGATGCAATAACGCATATTGCCAGCGTTGTGAAAGGTCTCTCGTTGATCATTCGGTAAGGGTCTGGATTTGGTGCCAAAGTCACAAACGGGAAATGAGCAAGCATGCTTTCGAATATATTAAGGCTTGTCCGGACGAATTCGTGGTCGATGCCCCGAAGAATGTTCTGTGCATTCTGTGTCACAATCAGCATTGAGGCGAGGAGAAAATTCTGCAATTGCCAATCGTACAGCGTCAATTCCCAGGCCGTCGGCAAGGAGCTGAGTGAGCGACTCGCTTGATGGTTGCTGAGCAGTTTCGAATTTGGTCGGTGCGCTTGGCCTCCTATCCTGCGCATCTTGGTGCTGCACCTCTCCATAATACGGCATCAGAGGATCGTTGTCGGTGTCCAGAGCAGAAGAGGTGCGCTTCCGTGATCTCGGAACAGGAGGTACGCACTCCCTTCCCGTCCGATGGCATCGTTCGCAGATACCAAGGACTGGTCCGGCCACACATTTCATCTTCTGAGCCTGGCATCCTTGACATGCGCTGTCTAGTAGATGATCATCAGTTCGATATTAAATGCAACGTCGGATATTGACCAACGTACTTCGCGGTTGGCGTTGTCGCTTGGGCTTCTCGGCGGACTGAATCTCCGCGCCATTCGCTCTGGCAGGTAAGTCTGAGATCTCCATTGCGGGTGTTATCACCAGTAAGTCTTCATAGCTGCATAAAATGGTCGGAACACAAATGAATGAAGTCGCCTGGAGCCAACCTCCAGCATTGTCGTCGCAAGTCCGGACGACACATATCCGGTATCCGGCTTGGCATTGTCAAAAGTCGTGGCACATGATGAGATCGCTAGCCTAATCAAGGGCGCCCCAAATGCTACATTTCCTATGGTAATCCGTCAGTAATAAAATGCTGCGCTTGTTGAGCTGAGGCAACACCTGTGGAAGGCGCAAGAGCTCTCGTGTGCAGCACGAGTACTACAATATTATGATTTAGGCCGACTGAAGTATAAATACAAGCAACCATACACTCTTGCGGAGGTGAAGCTGGGATCTCTAGCAAAGACGACCATCCAGGACTTGGCAGTGTTCTCCGTGAGTTCGCACAGCCGTATTGGAAGATGCGATCCTGGCTTACGGACGAGGATATCAGTGCCGCAATGACCTGAAGCTATGCCTCCCACTTCAGTGTCGACATTCCGCATGCCATCAGGGACAAACGATACACCTTAAGTCCAGAGTGAGGTCGACGAAGTCAAGAGGGAAACCTCAGACAGCGCCAAAGCTTTTTACAGAGAGGTAGCGATCGCTGGCAGTCCTCCCGTGGTTAGCATGGACGCTACGGAGCGTTGATTCAAGGCTAACGTCAGAAAGTCCACGCTCACCACCCTGTCATGGACAAGGCCGAGCTCATTGGTGTCTTCGCCGCCTTTGAAGTTGAGGTGAGGCGCTCAAGCCCGCTTCGACGTCCGCTGCAGCTGCTTTCTACACCGTCCTCGCCCTGGCAGAACTCTCTAGCTATACACCCTCCATCGTGGAGCTGGCAGACGATCGCCGGAGGCCGGGGAGTATCTGAAGGCGATGCTTAGGCTCACGAGCAAGGCATCGAGTTTTCCGTTCGCCAAAGACGTCTAGATGGCACAAATATTGTATCTGTGTGCTGCAAGCTTTTCTTACCTGGCAAGACCGCTGCAAGCAGGGAGATTTGCTCATACGGCGTCCACAGGTCTGCAATAGATGACCACGAGGTACGTTGGCCTCACTCAGCTTTCCATGGAACGTTGTTAACTACTCCAGGCACCAAAGGAAGAATGGGCTATGGAAGACGATCTTAATTGCCGGGCTTGGGCAGTCTTTCTTCTGGAGTGGTGCGTGAACATTGTTCACCTAAAGTCGGGCAACATACGTGTTGACTTTGACGCAGCGATCTGTTCGCGGACCACCACTTGCCGCGAAGTGTGATAAAGTATGCGTTAGAGGGTCTACCTCTCCTACACTGTGTCAGTGATTGCTGGTTGTCCGAAATCATAGTCCGCTAGCTAGCGACCCGGGTCCACTTTGCCGTCTACACTGCCGACGCACTACCATTCTCGAGGACACCACTGACGCCCCTCGTAGACGATCTGACTGCATACGCAAAGCAGCACATTCTGGAGAAAGCTTCATCAACCGTCATCAGCCAGCTGTTTCGGCAGATAGAGGTCTGGCACGAGATGCTATCTCGAGCCCTCTGATGGCAGACGAAACGCGTGATGATTACGACAGGCAGACGCTTCCTGTCCAGCTACGCTGCTTATCTGCGACGGAGATCATGTGCAGACGGTACAGACCGTACTTACTCAGGGTCATCCACCACCCGCCGAGCAAGGGCGAAACCCCACCTCCTGCCCTCGAAAGGCCAATCTCGGCGTTGAACACCTGTATGGAGTATCTCAAGAAGGCTAAAGAATGGCTGACGTTCTCTTCTGCGACTTCAGTCTCTGTGTGTCACTCGTGTGTGTGGCCCGTCTTCACAAGTCATTCACTTTACTGATCGCTCTGCGCAGCATCTTCGCCGTCACAGTTATGTCGACGCTTGCGGTTACAGCGCCATCTCGCTTCCCTAAGGCTGCGTAGGAGCTGCAGGCGGATCAATTCCTGGCTGCTCTGCTTCTGCAGCGATGGGGGATTGGCGAGTCTTGCGTTGCGACCATGCATTGGCCTGTGTAGACTTTGCGCCATGAGTGTCAGATGGACTTCTCAAGCATT